>NZ_JNIO01000003.1 GCF_000702545.1 Selenomonas sp. AB3002
TCGTCCCAAATTCTGAGCATAACGCCTTTAAATCATCGGCTTCGGATTTTGAGCAGATAGGGCGAATCTTTTGCTGGTACAGATTTAAAATTTTTTCTGGCAAGGGAGGGGGGGCGGTTTCGGGCGTGGATAGATTCTCGCTAGTATCTTCTAGTGAGTTAGTATATATAATATCCTCCCTATCCTTACCTAACCTAACCTTACTTAACCTAACCTTACCTATGCTTCCATCTTGTACACAATCCTGTATACATCCCTGTATACAGGATGTATCCACCATTTCGTAAACCTTAGTTTTATCATTGACTTTGACGAGATTTTTTTCTGGCGTCTGCGATGGATGATACCTGTCCTTTTGTATGTAGTTATGCACTTTCCAGTGTTTTACAACCACCACCCCGCTATCAAAAGGGATGATGTATTGTTTAGCTATAAGTAATTTCAGTTCATCGTCGCTTGCGCCTATCATGCGCTGAATCCGTTTGGGATTATTTATAAAGCCGTCGTCGTCCCGCCGCATTGCCAGATGAAAATATAACGCCTGGGTCGTCAAGGGCAGGTCTAAAAAACTGTCGCTATCGATAATTGTTTTTGAAAACATTCTTCTTTCCCGCCATTGTTTAACCTCGTTATGCAATCACTACAGGAACGCCCGTCACCCGCTCAATCTCCTTTTAAAATCTTCCGCGTTTGAATTGCCGTCGCTCATGTGAATAAGCGTTATTTCTTTCGCGGTTAATTCATCATAAGTCGAAAAATATTCCTCTAACTTTTCGATACTCATGTGCGTTTCAATTATCCGATTTGCGTAGGAAATTTCCGCGCCATTTTCCACGTTTTTGTTCAAGAATAGCCCTACTATAATTCGCCCTCAATTAGCCAATAATTGACCTTTAAAAACTTGTACGGAATTGCGGACAAATCCGTCAAATAAACCATCTTTCTTCGGTTTTAATTGACCGAATATTAATAGCATACAACGCAATCATGCGGGACATAAAACGCCTGGATATCGAACGTACCCACATCAAAATTATAGAGGCGTTCTTTCGATCGTCATGTACTTTTCAACGGGGCGAATATTAGGCACCAATCAAGCATATCTTCGGCGCATGCACGGATCCCGCGCCGAATTAGTGCATCGATAGCCCTGCTATGGTCTTTATGTTTTATGTGTTATTAAGGCCGCGGAATCTCCGATAATTTGTAATCAAACCCTCCGGAATTCGCTTTAACGGGATGCCTGCATCTAGCAGGAGACGGGTCGAACCGTCCCCACTAATAGCAGTTACCGACGAGCCTGTTGCTATTTTATTTAATGTCCATAATTAGAACTCGGGTTCGCCAGCATCAAAGCAATTTCGGTCTGCGGTGCAGGTGCAGGAGAGGGGTTTTCCATGACAGCTTTCCACGTTTTCGCCTGGGAAATCAACAGGGGGATTTTCCACGGAATTATCAACATATATCAGCAGTACCATCTTCGCGAATTACCGCCGAATCCAGCTTCAACAGCGCGGCGCCAAATTTTCGCCTGCATATCGATTGGACATGATGCCATATTTCGAAATAATCAGCTTCAAAACCGTTTTCAATGCCATTCGCATCGAAGTTCGTTGTCCATACGGATTAGATTTCCCGCTACGTGTATCATAGCGTAAGCCATGCTATATTTAGACGCATGGCTTCTACTTCTTCGCGGCTCATATAAGCGTTTTTTCACAACCCGTTTTATCAATCTGAAATACGCAATATATCCCACGATTTTTGTCGGATTTACGTTTCCCGCGAAATGATTTCACCCGTGATAAAATCGACGTCCTCGGATTTCACCTTCATGCACAGGCGCGGCCGTTAATTGTCTTATACTGTCCTGTCCGCATTGCCAATTTGAGTAAGCCCTTTCCAGCCAATCTGAAAACTTGCCTCGTTCTTGTAGGGAAACAATGTACGCAAAACCTAAATTAGGGTTTATCGGGAGCTTCATTGTTGCCCGCCGTCATTGCCGCGGAAATAACCCGTTTTGGGGTCACACCCTGCAAAGTCTATTATTACTCTTTACCCAACGCCAGTAAGGACGTTAAAACGCGCCGCCCAATTTTTATCCAAAACATCAGCAAAAAACGCTCTTTTAATATTGTCGCTGTTTATCCATGTTTCGCCCACGCAACTACACCGTTATTAACGTCTGCACCTGGTTGTTATAATTGCCCATCTTATTCGTCTCCATCTTATGTGCAATTACCGGCCACACTCAACCGCCAATCTCGCGAATAATGTCCAATATATGGCACTTAGCTTCTTCCGCCAATGCAAAACACCATGGACGCCCTAAAAGATATATCAAGTGTCGATGTTCCCCCTCAAATTCGATTTTCGGGGGGCGTTTCCTCGTCCCCGCATTGTCAGTTTAATTTTAGCTAATGCCATACTGGATTCCTCCTCTTTATTCATTCACGACCGTTCAAATCTGCATCATCTTTGGAAACGACTAAACGGATAACCTGGTGGCCGGGGCATTTCCGCAAATCTGTTACACTTTCCGCCCTGTCCAACAATGACCGGGCAAGATAAGTATTAAAATGCTTCGAAAGGACGTCGATAATTTCCAAACCTGGCATTTATTTGCGCCGCAGTATTCGCTTGATTTCCACTCGACTTTTACGCCCTTATCATTAGCTATTAAAGGCTCGCACACTCAGCTAAACCCCGCCGTTAATTTGCTCTTTAAACAGCTCCATCCGACTGTCTCGAAATGCTCCGAAACCTTTCGGAAACGTACCGCATTTTTTCGCGGAAAATGTTTCGCAAAGGTGGATGGCCCTTGTCGTAATAATCCAGGTCGGCGGATGCCTGTTTCATTTCACTTTGCAATTCTTCAATGCGCTGGCGGGCTGATTCCTGTGCTTTATGTCGTGCAAGATATTCCTGCACTTCCGCAATTTGAGCATCAATTTCGGAGGTGTCGGGCTTCGTGTCGCCCTGCTCCGCTTTTGCCTGTTCCAGCTTTGCCGAAAGTTCTTCAAGTCGCATTTATTTTCTTTGTATTTTTTCCGAATCTTCGTAGCTAGAATTGGGTTCGGAATTTACCAGCGCGAGCTTTTTGTTTTGCACTCGGAAAGTTCTGCCTGTTTTAGTGTAAGCGTTCCTGAAAAGAATCTGCTTTTCTTTCTGTGCCGCGATGTTTTCTTTCGATACTTCTTTCCCCCTGGCATTGATTTCCGCTTTACGTTCTGCCAGTTTTTCCAGCCAATTTTCCCGAAGTTGGCGCACAGTATCAACAGGTAAAACCTGCCCGCACGTGGGACCAAATTTCGCTTTTCGGATTCCATTTTTCCATCTTCAATGCGTCGAAATCTGCAAGGCATTTTTCGCGCTCGGATTCCATCTTTTTTAGCTGTTCACCCCGCTTCGAATGCCTGGATTGAAAAGGTGATTGATTTCTTTCTGGATTTCTGTTTCCTGCGCCCGAGTACGATTCAAGTCGTTCTTTTGGTCGTATCAACGTGCTCCCTGTAATATGATTCACGGCCTTTTTCGATAGCAGTTCTGATGCCCGCCATCGCCGCTTCAATGCCTAATATGGTGGTATTTTTCGGCTGAATCTGCATCTGTGCTTTCTGTTCTTGCAACGCTTTCAGCACATTCGGCAATTCATCGAAATCAACATTTTCGTCGGTCAATGTGCGGGATAATTCATCAATTCGGGCGGGAATTTCGTCGATTTTTTTATTTAAATCGCGCCGCTTAACCTTTGCCATCTGCAAAAATTCTTCGGGCGTATACCGCCGACTATTCCACGCCAGGGACGGGCAAATACTCTTTCCAACGGGGCAATTCCCGAAAAGATTTAAAATCTCGTCGTCCGAATATCCCCGCAAATGTCTACAAGGATTTTTCTGCGCTCGTCCATGGGCAAATCTTCGGCAAAATACCCTGCCAACGACAGCATCATTATGCGCTTAGAATCGCCCCCACAGATGCCCGCAACACGGGAATCATATTCCTTTTTCTTTGCGGGGATTCCGTTTATTTCGTAGGTTGTTTCGTGCCCCCGAAAAGGTTGCAGTTTGCGACCCGCGTTTTTTCTTCCAAATTTCGTGAAAATCTTTTGCTGAGAGAAATTTCCTCGCCATCATCTGCAACGACGGTCATAGTTGCGACATGAATTTAATTTATGTGTACCCTCAGTTTTCGGGAAAAGTCTTTTTCACCGTAACGGAGGAATCCGCCCAGCAGATTTATTATCGCATTTGCGACGGTGGTTTTCCCGAGCCATTTCGGCCCGTAAATCGTGACCTTGTTTCCGCTTAAATCCAGCTTTTTATCTTTCAAATTGCGGAAATTCGCAAGGGTTAAATATCTTATCTTCATCGCTGTGTATCTCCTCAAAATCCGCGCAATGCCATCACTTGCGCTGAAATATAAACGCCTATACTGACGCCTATTGCAATACCGAATACAATCGCAGTTCCGAACAGGGTTAAAGGCCATTTTTTGAGCAACGCCTTTATTTTGTCCACGGCCGCATGGTCGCCGCGGTGTTCGATGCTGGTTGCCATTGTCTCACCTCCTAATCTGTCAGCAACATCATAAATTTAAGGACAACCGCCAGCCAAAGAGCATAAAAAAACGCTTTATATTCGATGCCATTTGTTCGCATTTTCCTCCCCCTTGATTTTTTGAAGTGCTATTTCTGCCCTGGTTTCGTTAAATCTTTGCACCGCCTTTTCGCTGAAATTCTCAATCGAAAAATTTATGCGGATGCCAGCAAATGTGCCCGAATAGGTTTTACTGTTTTGATAGTCCATTTTAGTCCAAAAGCGTTAATACACTTTCGCCCCATTTAATCTGGTAAGCCGCCATGTCCGTGCCTAGTGAAAGGAAACAGCTTCGCCGTATGAGTTTCCCTTTTTCGGTCAATCGCCATCTTTACCATCTTTTTCCTGTAAGCCACAATCTGCCAGCATCCGATTTTACTTCACGGCTTTTAACCCCGCCCAGCTTTACGCCTATCTCCGTAGCCGTCATATAGCTCGGGGATTCCTCTGAGGGCAGGAGCTTCCGTAGTGGGGTCATATTGATGTCATGGGATGCCTCAGTTAAATCAAGGGGCGGTTGCAATCGCCAGCCCTGGTTTTACGCCAAAACACCTCTGGCGACTTACTTCTGCCGTGTCTGCTACATCCTGAACAGCCGACGCAATTATCCCTTTCGGGGCGGTTTGTTCCTGCTGTGCTGTATATTGCCCTGTCTTGCGGGATTGTCGGCAACACCTCATCAAATACCCAGGATTCAAATTTTTCGGCGGCAGGTAATTTTGAATGGGTCACAAGGCGGTACACATCCCCCCTCGGGAATAACATTCATCATCTGTTCGCCGCCTTTTTGTAAGGACGGGGCGTTTTACCCCCTCCCTTGCAATGCAACTTCAAAGCGTGGCGCGGATACGCATAACTAACGCAACAGCTATATCGTTTCCCTACAAAATAAATTTTTCCGTCAATGTCAAGGATTCTTATTGCCCCGAAATCCGCATTGTTAAAAATCTGTACGTCGTTCATTTAATTACCCTTTCTTACTAAGAAACGTTAACCGGAGCCGTCACAAAAAAAATACACGTGGATTTTCTCATGGGGGATGCTAAGGACGCTCGCCATGGTCAGTATTTCATCGTTTTTGAATGCAATCTTTCCTGCCAATTTTTTCGCGAGCGTTACGGTAGATATCCCCACCTTTTTAGCAAATGCCTCCCTCGTGCCACATTTTTCGACAATCCTGGCCGAGTAGCTTCGAATAATCAATCGTAGTGCTCATAATGTCACCTCCATTTTGTATTAAGTTATATAAACAACAGGGTTAATCATAACATGATTTTGTATTAATGTCAATAAGATATGTTAGCAATTATGCAAGAAAACTAGGTTTTTCTTTAACTTTTATTTGCTTTATGTTAATATAGTAAGAAAAAGGAGGGATACGAAATGAGCACATCATCTGAATCATCACAAGCCCCCATCGCCCAAAGGCTGGCGCAAGCCATGGCCGCCCGCGACATGACCGCGGCTGAGTTATCCAGGCTAACCAACATTTCCACCGCCGCGCTAAGTCATTACCGTAAATAAACGCTACAAACCAAAGCCAGGACAAACTTGACGCATTAGCTAAAGCTCTACGGGTAAATCCCGCATGGCTTCGGGGTTATAACGTAGACATGGAGGCAGATTCCCCTTTGCCAGATGCTCCGCCCCCGCTCCCCCTGGACAAAATTCCATCCGTTCTGATGTATTGACATTTCTGGAATATCAACAATTAAAATTTGATAAATTGCTGGATTTAACGAAATCCATCGAATCCGCCATTCATCACAATACTGCTTTTGCGGAAAAATATTTACGACTTACTCCGTTTAACCAGGAAATAATCAACACGACCATCGACACAATGCTAAAAACGCAACTGGCAACCAGCACCGAGGAAGATGCCCGCGCCAGCGCAAACGAAAAAGCCCGCCCTGGCACAGGCGAGCTTTACGAGGAGAGATACCCAATGAAGAAGGAGGTTGAAACGATGAAGCTACCGAAAAAATGGATAAAGGAAATGAGAAGGCACATCGCAAGAAGGGATGCTTTTATTTTAAAACCGCAAAAAATACTTATCAAGGGGTAATAATAAAAAGCCGCCCCGAAATTCAGCCAAAACAGGGCGGCGCGTGTTGAGCAAATTAGCTTTGCCATGCTCCTTGCGACTAATTCCCGCGCAAACCATGGGTCGGAAACGCGGACGGAATCGCAAGGTTTCCGCCAGCCGTCTGGGGCTGTATAATCTGCGCCACGGTTTAACGCATTGACATTATTTTAAAGCAGGATGGCAGTATTTTACAAGGGGCAATGCAACAAAAAAGCCGCCCGCAATCCCACGGACGACAATTTTGCACTATGCCGATAACACCATCACAGAGGCAATTAATATTATACCACAGGAGGAGGATGCACGCAATGAACGCGGCAATTTACGCCAGGGTCAGCACCGACAAGCAGGCGGAGCAGGGTTATTCTCTCGGCGCACAAATTGCGGATTGTACCGCAAAAGCCCGCTCGCTCGGTGCTACGCTCGTGCAGGAATTTATAGATGATGGATATTCGGGGGCGTATCTTGACCGCCCTGCATTAACATCTATGCGTGATGCAGTTCGCGCGAAAATGTTTGATTTTGTCGTGGTCTATGATATTGATAGACTGAGCCGAAATTTAAGCCATCAGCTTTTAATAACGGACGACATAGAATCAGCAGGGGCGCAATTGCATTTCGTTAATGCAGATTATAAAGCATCGGCGGAAGGGCGTTTATTTTACGCAATCCGCGGGGCTTTTGCGGGATATGAAAGGGAAAAAATTCGGGAACGGTCAATGCGGGGCAGGGTCGCAATGTTGAAACAAGGGAAAGTTATCGAGGATTCCCATGTTTACGGATACGATTTCGACAAAGAAAATCACTGCTATATTATCAACGAATTGGAAGCCAGAAACATCCGTGAAATATTCCGCCTGTATCTCATGGGCTTCGGCGGTACATCTGCAATTGCCCGACATTTTAACGCTAATATAGACAAATTTCCCCCGCCTAACCGACGTAAATGGGCGGTATCGACCATCCATGATATACTAAAAAGGGAAATGTATACGGGCAGATTTTTTGCCCATAAAACGTATCATTTTCGGACGGGTTTAAAATCTGAAAGGCGGATTGAACGCCCGCCCGATGAATGGATTCCAATGCAATGCCCGCCGATAATTTCGGACGAGGAGCATAAAAGGGCTGTTGAACTTTTGAGCAAAAATCGCACTTTTGACCTGCATCGGAAACGCACCCCGTTTTTATTTCAAGGTCTGCTATATTGCACACAATGCGGGCGAATGCTTAACGTGAGACGCAACGGAAAAAATGTCGCATATTATATGTGCATACACAACCAAAACGACGGCAATTTTGCATCTTGCGGGTCGCGGAATTTTCAGTGCGCCCCCACGGATGCCGCACTCTGGGAATTGCTTGAATCAATCTGCCAGTCGCCCGAAGCCGTGGAAAATTATATCCGCAAGTCATTGCCGCCCCCTGCCCCTGGTGCTGGTGCAGAAGATGCCCGCCAGCAGGAACTATCCCGCATCCACCAGGAAAGGCAGTCTATTTTGCAATGGGTCGGGGACGGGCTTATAAGCCACGAAGATGCGACAGCCCGCCTAAAAGCGCTCAAGGCCGCCGAAAATCGCCTTGCAAGGGTGAATACCTGCAAACCCCTAGCGCCCGTCAGAACGGACGCTGGGGCGGTATATGAGGCCGTTCGCAATTGTCCTCCCACACCAGATGCAAAAAGGCAAATCGTTCGCCAGGTAATAGACCATATAAACATCATGCGCACGGATGCAGGGACAGGGCGCAAGCATTATCAATTCGACATCCAGATATTTTTCCGCAAGTAAAAAAGGCCACCTTTTTTCGGTGGCCTTTTTTGTAGTTGCAGTATATGCCCTGTATTCACGGGCGGGAAATTGAAACTACACTAATGCCCATTCCCGCGACCAGATGCGGGCGCACGCGCTCCAAATCTCACCGTCTAGCAAGTCCTCGTCGTGAAAAATATCATGGATTTCGGAATACAGGCTTTCGGTCAATAAAATCCTGTCCTTGCGCTCTTTGCCGAAATCATACTCATAACGGGAGAAATATTTCCGCCCGAGCTTGAAAACCACATCGTTAATCATAATGGTTTCGTGTGCCATTGTTATTCCTCCTCCTCATAATCTTCGTCGTCGGGGTCGGGGTCGGCCATGCTGTCAATAATATTCCAGCGGATGCCCCCGTAGGTGTACCCGTTGTCGTGGGCAATATAAATTTTTTCATCTTCGGGAAAATTCTCCTGCATATATTCAATTAGCTCGCCCACGGTCATGGTGCTTTTAACCTGGTCGATGCCGTAGCCCTCACGGCTTGCATAAATCACCATCGCCATGATTAAGCCCCCCTTTTGATGTACTCAATAACCGCATCATAATGTCGAACTATTTCGACATATTCCCGCGCACGTTTGGAATCTGCGCCGTAGAAATAGGCTTCCCGTTCCCCATCCTTCTTTGCTTTCTGTTTCTTCTGCTCGAAATATAGCAGTATTCCACCCGTCGGAACATTCTCCACGACTTCGATTTCGGCGTGCTCCTTGTTCCACGCATCCCCTTCTGCCCGCTTGCGCATATTGTTCGTGAATATCATAATCGGCCACGAACAAAGATGGTATTTCGCCGTGCTGATTTTCCCCCGCTTGCTGATTTTTGACAAACTATGGTCGCCCCCACACCAATTCGGGTCGCCAGGGGAATAATCGACAAACCAAAAACCGTTATCACTTTTGAAGTATGCGCCCGTAATCTGCACCACATCGCCCGTGCGAATTTCGCGCCCGTTTTTATCAATCATTGTTATTCCTCCTCTATGACTTCACAGCGCATTGCGGTCATTATGTATGCCCGCATCTTCTCAGTTACGCGCCACCGCCAGGATTTGCCCCCTTCGCAATCCGCGCGCCCAATTTTTACAACCTCGCCTTTTCCATCTTTGCGAAATCTTATTATGCAGTATGTCCCCATAGGACGATATTTATAAGCACTCGGGAACGCGCCTGCGCCCACGCTGATGATTAACTCGCACCCCTCAAATGCCAGCTTTGGCACGTCTGGCAATTCCTTCTTGTAGTCCTCGACGTATTCCTCCAATTCGTCATAATCACTAATAATTCTGGCGGTTGCTTTGCCCTGGGCTTCTACCAAAGCCGCATTTATTTCCGCTTCGTGTGCGCGGTCTATAATCAACTTTTTCATTGTTCGCCCCTCCTTATTCTACTGTCAATGCCCCCTGCCGAATGACTTCGCCTCGGCTCGCGCGTCCTCTTTTCTAAGTGTTCCCCGCCTGCCCTTCTTGCAGATGGATGCTTTCAAAAGAGTACCGAGAAAATATGTGCCTTCCGTTGACGGCTTTTTCCTTTCAAACAACCGCCGAAAAATCAGATGCCCTGGCGTTGTCTCAATCAGCCCCCTACCTAATACACCCGCCGCCGCTATTGAGTTCGCCAGTCCATCAATGCAGGTCGTTTTCCTTCGCTAGTCTCTCCATCCCGAGCAGTATGTATGCTCGGAACGACAGCCCATTTTTTCCGCGGTCGCTTTGTACCGCTCTAGCTCCTCCCGCTTTATGCGGAAGGTCACGCTTGCGAGATTCCTTTGATACTTCGCGGTCGCCCGCTTTTGTGCTTCGCTGGTTGCCATTGTTACCCCCTCATGAAATCGAGCCGCTTGCGTAATTCAAAATCGGCAAGATTTACCATTTCCCGATAAAACTGTTCTTTTTTACTGTCGTTTCTCTCTTTTGCAATGCCCTGCCTTTTTGCACATACGCTTATAATACTGATTAAATCGGACGTTTTGGCCTGGGTGATACGTTTTGCCTGCATAATATTTAATAACATATTCTTTGCCCCTTTTTAATTATAAGCCCGATAATGCGGGTTTGTATGACAGCAATAAATCCGAAAACTTTCTAGTTCTGATTCTTCCTCACGTGCGATATATTCCTGCCATTCTTCGGGCGTTCTGTCGTAATATTTCCAGCCCCACACCTTAATCATATACGGGTCAATCTCAATGTTAAATTCTGCACACCTTTTTTTAATCTGCTCTTTTTCCTCCTCTGTGTATGCTTTAATCATATTCGCACCCCCTTAATTAAGGCTGTGAGTTAATCGGGCTTCAATCCAAATTGCATTAACTTCGTGCCATAAATCCAGCCCCGAAAAATTGCTAAAAACATCGTTCAGCAGTTCCGTTAAATGTTCATCTAAAGCCATTTTTTCCCTGCTGTTTCTTATCGCCCCATAGCCATTACGGACAAAATTTTTATCCGTCATGGAATACGAGACATCATTATGCGTTATGGTTGCTTTCCTCATGTGTGCCCCCCTCAACTATTAAAAAATCCTTACAAGTTCGTTTCGCTGTCCGCCACATCCTCCGCCCTTTACCCTCGGGTCGAGCCGTGTTTGCTTTGTGTATGCCCTGGGGGTTAATCCCTCCATTATCGCTCCTTCCGAGGAAGGAGCGACTTGCAAGAATTAACGTGTTACTTCACGTACCAATCACATTCCAATTCTTCCCACGGCGTTACCTCTCTAACCTTGATTTTCCACGCCACCACACGCCAGTTATCGTCCTCAGATTTAGTAATTTTAGTTGCAATCCCGAAGCCGTTGAAATTGTCTACTTCGGTTCGTGTCCCGTCTTTGTTGTAGCTGTGCTCGCCTTTCCACGCCTTCAAATACTCCGTCAATCCTTTTCGTGCCTCCTCAATGTTGTCGTATGTCCATTTAGTCTCCATCGACCAACGGACATTAGTCCATAAGTGTTTTTCACACTGAAATTTGTGTTGCGCCAACACTAAGTATTCTTTCATCATTTACGCCCCCTTTTACATTCTTTAATATTTCCAGTCCTCGGGGTAATACTCAACCCCGAGCCTTTCGCAAAGCTCCCGTGTAATAATTCCTTCCGCTCTGGCTGTTGATTTTGTTAAGCCGCGGCGGGTGTTGCATTCGAATATGGATGTAATTGTAATGCTCTGGAATTGTCTCAGCAGGTCTTTATTGCTCAGTTCTTTAACTTCCTGCCTTGATACTGCCATGATGTGCGCCCCCTTATGTAGTTATCAAGAATCATTTTAGAGGTTAATCCCTCCATGATGCCGTTTAGAAATAAACGGGCATTTGCAAGGATTAAATTTTATTCTGTAATTATCCCGTGATTGACAAGTAGCGCGGTGTCGCAACCCCAACAAACTTTTTGCCCTTCTTTTTCGAGTGCCCTGCACCGCTTATAATTTTTTTGCTCCAAATCCACGTTAAATTCGAATAAATATTCCTGATAAATATTTTTTGTGGCTTCGGTGTTCGGTAACATTTGATAACGGTCTGCAATATTCGAACAATATCTGACCGTTGCACATTTCCGCCCTTTGCTATTTACATATAGCTTTTCGACGATGCCTGCTCGGAACATCCAGCCATTCCAGCCGCTCCGTGATGGTTCAAACTGATACCACGGGAATTGAATTACGCTTCCGACCTGGATTTTTTTGGCTTTCCTCATGTTGTCGCCCTCCCTATGTAGTTGTCATTGAGCCTTTTTGTTTTTGTGTTGTGTTCCCCTTGTCTAATTAGAGTATATAGCATACCCCATACGTTGTCAATGGGGTACGCCCTATATTTTTATGTATACCGCAAAACACATATCAATTACAATGTCCACGCATGGCGCACACCTGTCCGCATTACTTATAATAGTAGGAAACCACAAAAAAAGGCCGTGGCTACTACTGCCACGGCTATTCAAAAGTAAATCTATAAGCATCTATCATTATAGCAAAAAAGGGCGCATCGTCAAAACGCCCCTTTGCTGTCGTAACTAAAGGCTATAGCTCCTCAAGCAATAATTATTGTCTCACTTGTCGCCAGTATTAGCAACCGCCTTTGTCAAAAATTTATCAATGAGCCATAGGCCACCCTCGACCGCGAACGGAATCACAATCAAGTCGCGGATTTTCGTCCAGCCAGATTCTTTTTCCGCCTGCTCCCGCACCTGGGCGATAAACTTATCTGCATACGGACGGACGACTGGCAGAACAATTTCCGACAGCCAAAGGACGAAATCTTGCTTTGTTTTTTCCGTGACGGTTTCGACGTCAATGTGCTTTATGACCGCATCCCTAATTTCAACCCATTTTGACATTATACACGCCCCCCTTTATCTAATTTATCTAACTAAATAGATAAAATATAGATAGTTTTAGATAGTTTTTGCAAGTTGCAGGCAAGTTAAAATGCCCGCATAAATACTGGATTTGCGTCATATATGGCGCACCAATGTGCCAAAAATGCAAGTTATTTTCGCATGATTTAACTCGATTTTAACACGATTTTAACACGATTTAACACACGCAAAAAATGCGTTTGCGTTAAATGTCGAGATACAAAAACATCGCCATCAAACGCCTTCCCGCCGATATTCAACGAATCGGTAAAACTGCCACATATTACCCTTTATATCGTCACACTGCCCCCACTGTGCATTCCACACCGCGCACCCCAAAGACCGCCAATCGAATATAGTTCTCGAACCAGGACAGGGACGCATATACGCCGCAATCCAGCGGTTTTATTTCGTCAAAGAAACGCCTGCATATAGCGGTTACATTTTCGCGGGAGAAGGTCAAAACCGTGGCTTTTTTATATCCGTCCGCATCTTCCATATCGAACCGATTACAGGCAATTTCTAAAAGCACGCCCGCTTCATCAATGGCCTGTTTGCAGTTCCGCGCTTCCTGCTGTGCCTGCTCGGGATTAAGCGCATACGAATAATGATACGGCGCCACACAGCAAGCCCATGTCGTGGCGCCCCGTTGACATTACGCACAAAATCTTCATCTATCGCGTAACGCCCGTAAGAACTCCGCACAATCGCGAATTTCATGGCCTGCATCTGCAACCGCTTCCCAATCTACGACGACCGTTGTTTTCGCTTACGTCAATTGCCATTTGTCATAATTTAGCCCCCTTTTTGTGCTCGACAATCATTTTCATCTTCATTCATTTAAACCAGAGACGGAAATTATTCGTTTCGCCCCTGGATAAAACCCATCACACGCATTCTGCGTTCGAATGTTGTATTGTCCCAAATTCCGAGAGTTTATCCCACAGTTTTCGCATCCCTATTTCCCCTCTTTCCCCTCCGTATGCCGCTGGTTAGCATACCCGAGCAAACCGCGCCGCCAGGAATGTCTGTAGGTCTTTTATCGCTCCCCATAATTATTCGCGCCCCCAAAAAACGCCACCAAGACGCCCATGGCTATAATCTTATCTGTGCTCCATGCCATTCGACTTTTCCCTCACATCGTTCGAGCCTGGAATTTGGGTCTGAACGGGGTTCGTTGGTCTAATTCTGCGACCCGCAATTCCAGTTCGTGTCGTCTATCTTCGGCGGTTAATAATTCCATGCGCAAATCCTTAATAGCATCATTCAAATTTTTGATTGATGTATTAGCGGCTTTAAAATCGAATATGAAAAAATGCCCCATACGAAACCTAATAAGAGCGTACCGGATACTGCGTTCTGCAAGATTTATTTTCCACGTCTATCACCCCGTTACCCCCTGTGCAGAGGACTTTTTATCTTTTGAGAGTTTCCTGACCTCACATCTGCAATTAGGTCATTTGATATTTTTTTATATTATGTGTTGCACGGCGCAGGTTTTTTACGTATTCAAAATTGATATTAAAGCAGTATCTCTTTAACTCCGTTTCCTGTCTGTTGGGTGATGGCTCGTCAGGGGGTTAATCGCCTTGTTGTCAATCAAGACGCATCCGTAAGGAAAGACGAATAAACCCACCGATTGTCGTTAATCTCCCAGAACGCAAGCCGCCCAAAATAAGAAGTCGCGCCGTGGTTAATTGGTGCAAAACAGATTCGACACTTTCGGCAAAATGTTTATATTACTTTCATAACGCCCAAAGGCCGATTTGATGCTCAGATTTAATTTCGGCGTTTCCCGTCCAAAGTCTTTCGCGGCGATAACTTCTCACTGCGCCCTCTGTCATAACGCTTTTGTCGGGGTTTGTTGGTTTCGAGATAACCGCATACATCGGGGGTCGATTAAATACTGGATTCTTGGTCCGTTCGCTACTCCCGAAAATGTTTCTCCTAAAATCGGTCATTATTGAGCAATTGTCGGGACAGTTTTATCCGCACGACGGGGAACTCTTTTTCGTTTATTTCTGTTACTTCTGCTCCCTGCGCATTCGTCCATTCTCGCTTCGATATCCCGTTATTTGTGTTTTTATTTACGACTAGCCAGTGTTGCAAATCTCTATTGCTCCCGTAGATTTTACCGCAAAACATAACACACAATAGGGGCAATAAACATGATAATATGACGAAACATCTTTGTATTCTCCTTCGTCCCTATCATATTCCTGGTCGATGGTATGCGGAGAACAAACACCCTCGGCAATCGTCAAATTATCATTTCCCATGCGCACTATCGGTTCGTAAATACAAAATTTAAAACTTGCGTATGCAGATATGATACCCAAATATCAAACGTTCGTAATTCTTCTTCCGAATAATTCCCTTCTTGCGAATAGCGTTTCCAAATTTCCGTATTCACCTCCGTCGTCATTATACTCTAATAAATTTCTTTCAGCTTATCAATCGCAAACTCGAACTGCCCTAATCATTTGAGCTATCGGCGTGCGTTCTGCTTGACTTACTAAAAATCGGATTATTTGCGACCACGGATCCCTGTCACCCAATTAAAACCGAAATCATCCGTCCCCTCACTTTGCGTATAATAAAAATTGATAGCAAAAAAACGGAAAGGTCGATTTTTGCCTTGCGGCGCATCTGCGTTCAACCCATGCCAAGGTGCTTTTCTGCGACAAAAATTCTGCCGTGAAAACGCTTGTTTTAGTCACCCGCATATCGAGAAAACAATTCAAGTCGCCCGCATAATGTTGCGCGGATTCCTGCATCTGTTAATATGCGCAATAAATCGCGTCTTTTGTTGTATACATCCAATTCGCAACAACGCGCCTTTACCATTTATGGGCTTTATTTCGCTAGGCAAATTAAACCACATAATGTCGGGGTACTTCCATTCCGACCACCCGTAGGGCGTGCCATTTTTGCGCAATAAACCCGCGCCAAATCCATAAAAAAGATACCCCGAAACCCGACTAAAATCTGTCACAGTTTGACGGACGGGAACATGGCCGTAAACGATACGGCCATCCGTCCAAACTCTGTCGCCAACTTTTACGGGCAAATTTCCAATCATTCGTAAAAAGCGCCCATCCTCGTCTGTGATGCCGCCACCGCCCACGGAAGCGACGGTAACTGCCTCAGATACTCATACCCATTAGACACCGACAACCACCGCCATTCCGTTATCTGAGATAATACACCAAACCGCGTCGCCATCTTTAAAAAACATATCAACGGCAGGGGCAAATGGGAGAACTTTCTCCCCAATAACCACGCTCCCACCGCGCACAATTCCGCGCCGTGCTTTTGGTTTTTCGTGCGGTCGTAAATGGCCTGTGATACCAGATTAGACACCGCGTTTTTCATCCTGCTTAAATCCGCCATTTAATACCACCTCACGATTTCGATTGTCTGTTTATTTCTGATTTTCTCGTTTACAGTTACCGTATTAGACCGCAAATAATAAATATTTCCGCCCAGGGAAATTTTATCATTGAAATCAATCACGTGCGGATAATCATAAACGTCAACAGTGATTTGATTCTTCGGTTTTGCGGTCGGAGCCAAACAATCGCATCCGTCAATGATTTCAGCATGGCTTCACCGTCAACGGGGAACGATGTGTCTATGAGCGTCACACCGTTTATTGTACGGTTTCCGATTTGCTCTTTATCCTTGGTGATGAATAATTCCGTACAATAAATATTTATTGCCATCGCTATCACTGACAACAATTCCGCCACTACGCCCAGAATTACCCCCGCCTGCAATTTGATTTTGCTGATACGGCGTTATACGGTCATCAAAAATTAGAATTAGTGACGACGCCACCAATAACGCCGTCGTCGTCGGTGCTATAAACGTGCGCTTGAGTATAGCTTACGGGCTCGTGAGTTGTAACGACCTTATCGACCAATTCACCGCCGCTATACGTTTCCGCCGTCTCCTTATGCAAGAATTTTTGCCCATCGCCTTTTGTGATGTATTCATACGTCGTGACGACTTTTTCCTCTCCGTGCTCTACTGTAGTCTCTTTTACTAAATTATCATCCTCGTATTTTGCCGTCCCCCGCCTTCTTCCTCCTCACTTTCTTCGGGTGGGTTATATGGTTCTTCATCGAACTCACTCCATTCTTTCATGCGTGAAACGACTTCCGTTTTGCTCCACGGGTCGCTCCCCCATGTCATGCGCATGAGCTTTCTTTTTATTGTCGGCTCGGCTATTTTAAATTATCCAGAACAATCGTATTTTGTTCCTGCCCGCGCTGAATAACGTAAATAGTTTCGTTTCGCATATACACGTTAATCATTAAATGCGGGATTCGTGAAGTCCATCCAAAAAGCTCCGAAATCAATCCAGAATAATTCGAGCCAGATTGTACGGTTGTGCTCATAGTAGATATAAAATCAGTAAACTGTAAAGAAACATTTTTCCCTAGTTTACTTGCTATTTCCGTAATATGAGCACTTGCGGGCGCGGACGGAATTTTCTCGACTTGTTCCTCATGCGCGGCATTGTATCTGTTAATTTCCGCTAAATACTCCGCCGTCCACTCAAACTTATTTTCGGGATTTCATACGCCAACTGCCGATATAATATCTCGTCAACATCGCACGTTAAATGGCAAGATTCCAAAATGCCTTTTGTCGTCGTTTCCTCCACCCGCCGCGAATAATATAATCAAGAAATTGCAGATTGACGCATCCATGATGTTTACGTGAGCCGCATAAACAAAAGAAATATTATCCGTCAATTGCTGTTCTTGCATCGAAATAGTGCAACTCTGAATAACCGAATTGTCTACGGGGCGTGGGAAAACTGGCGTGTCGTGAGACGGTGGATTATACTCTGGCGGTACATACACAGGGACAACAATATTCCGTACAAGATTCCGCTGAATATCAATCGGAATTTCCACCGTGTTAATTATTACTCTTTCCGCTGAGAATGTTTCGGTAATGTTTTTATTATAGTCGTCAAGATACCTTTCTGCATCGACCTGCAAATCTACGTTTATAGCATTACCGCAAAACAATCCTTTCCGCGTCTATTGTATAAATCGCCTGCGCCGTTAATACGCGTTGCGTATCGATATCAAGCGTTAGGGAAATGTCTGGCCAATGCGCATTATCCGTAAAATCTAACTTGCCGTTCGATATAACGATATTTGAAAATAACGCATAAGGCGCACTATCGAGCAATAACTCGAATTAAGCACGAGATTTTTTGAACGCATTCCCACATGAACAGGGCCGCTATACGAATAAATCAAGCCACCATCATCGGTATAAACTTCGATGATGCCATCGGTGTCGTCAGCTTCCAGATGCAAAATAATAGTCTGCAATCCATCCGTTTTCGCAACGTTCTCTAGTGTTTGCAATAGCTGATGAACCGCCCGCGGCCATAGTGGTTGTCTATATCAATATCGTCCGTATCCCAGAAATCTGTTCTAATTACCGTCGCAAATCTAGTCGAGTATTCATCAATAACAGTCCATTGAGCATCACCATTTTCACGATACACGTCGAATTTTATCCAAACTCTGTCGGTATCCGGGGATAGGAAAAGTCCCTTTTTGTTTTCTCAAACTGCGTAAAGGCTACGCCAGTTTTACTTTTACTGACGGGGAGGTTGTTATATTGTTTGGCGTTTGATGTATTCAGCAACCCTTCAAGCAAACCTACATTTTTCATAACGCCAGATTTCCTCGTCGGTAATATTTCTTTGCGCATCGAAATACACAACAACAGCGTTCTGAAGCAATCTTTCAGCATCAAAACTAACCGATAAATCTGCACAAATATCGCGCTCAACATCAGCGAAAAAGCGGCCGCTTATAGCTAATACTCTTTCAACATCCGCATAAAATTCTGCTGGATTGAACCGCCAACAAGCTGTCTTTCGGCATCAAAAGACAGTAACAGACTTTTTAAAATTTCGCGCTGTGCATCTGCTGAGAAGCTAACAGATATATCGGCAGAAACGTTATCATAAAACCAGAGCGGATTATTCGAAATAATGACATTAGAAATAAGTCTGCGTCACCACTGTCAACGCCAGAAACAATGTCAATTTTAGAAAAAGGGAATCCCGCCGTTTACTGCGCCATTAAAAGAATACAAAGCCCGTCAACATCCGAGAACAATTCAATAATTCCGTTTGTTGAATCGGCCTTCATGTGCAAATAAACGTGCGAAGGGTGTCGTCAATTTCAACCGACATTGACACATCCGCAATAATGCCGTAACTGTTCCCGTCGTAGTTAACAAACCGAATAACCGTGCCAGGGGTATAGTTACACAATGCGAGAATCCCGACGACTATAGCTGAATTGCTTTGGTAATTTGTGTAATCAAGAATTTTCCATCCGTAGGATTGTGAATAAACGTCGAATTTTATCCAGATTTCCGCTGTTCCCGTGGCAATATCAAACAGCGCTATATTTTCCGTCGTCTGATAAAACGCCGAACCTGTTTTGCTTTGAGTTTGCGGAAGGTTGTCCACCTGTACGGCGGTGTTAGTATTAATTAAATCTGTAATCGTACCCGCGTTTTCATACTGCCATAAAGTCGCGGGAATTTTTGGCATTCGGATAGCGTCAAATTTTAAATAAAGAAATGTCTCGTTAAACCACAACGGCGAATTTGAAATTTCAATGCTCGAAAAAAATGTTCCGCTACCGTCTGATTGCAAATATAAATTGCCGAAATTCGTGCCGCTATTAACTTCCCCTGTATACGCGTACAACAAGCCGCCATTGTCCGTGTATGCTTCGATTAAGCCGTTCGTCGAATCGGCTTTCATGTGCAGGATGATTGTCTGAAGCGAATTGATTTTTGCCAAGTTTGACCAATAATACACATTCGTACTACGGTTAAAAAACGAAATGCGGCCATCCGTCTGAGCAGTAATACCCGTAGCGTTCCCGCTACCCGTAGAAATGTCATACGCCCGCCAACGGTTCACCCCATCAAAATAAACATCGAATTTAATCCAGACTTCTTTCGACGCGGGCACATCAAAAATTTTCGTCTGCGTGGTCTGATAAAATGCCTTGCCCGTCCTGCTTTTAGTCGCTGGTAAATCTGTTAATTGCACCGCCGTGGTTGTATTTATCAGCGTATCAATTTCCCCGATATTTTCATAATGCCACTCGCTAGCAGGGATTTTTGCCCGTCTAATAACGTCGGGGTAAAACTCAATAATATTATAAAAAGATGCATCAGGTGGCGTGAAATTACTGCCTGATGTCCATAAATCAACGCCATCATAAATGCGGAATTCGTCAATTGAACCAATTAGCCCTTGATTTCCATTCGGCAGTGCGCCGATGACAATATCGAATTCATCTCTATTATATTTTGGAATATTGTATAATCTTCCGACCTTGCCATTTACACAGAGATATAAAGACGCACTACCGTATGTATCTGGGTTATAAACCAAAGCTACGTGAACCCTAGTATTTATTCCTGGTTCAGTATTATCAACATTGTAGCCGTAATCCTGCGAACAATCTGCATAACTATTTGCCCACAAATTAAAGAGAGACGAATTATTTGCGGACTTGCGTACAGATGCTAGAAAATAACCATTTGTAGGATTAATAATCGAAAACAATCTAGCATTATTGGGAGATGAAGAATCAACACGAGCAATACAATCAATCGTAAAAGGTCTTCCGCCTAATTCCACGCCCCGACAATTTAATAAAGCTATTTCCGTCCAATTGCAACGCCTTGCCACTAATCGCATTTGTAGCGGAAATAGTGGGGTTCCCCGTTGATGCCCACTGGTTATCGGCAATAAAATCTTTTGTTGCCGATTCGTCAAATCTAAGCCATGACCGCAGATATTTATTGCCGATATCCATACCAACACCCCCTTATTATACTGCCGTAATTGTCGCCGTTACTGCAAGGCTAACGCTTCTATCTGTGCCAGGATTCTCGGTACTTGCGCTGGATGCCTGCGCCCAAAAAATCGTATTTGTCGTGCCGATAGCCGACGTAATAGTAATACTGTCTGCATACGTGCCATTCTCCGTCAAGCACAGTTTCCAGCGGTCATTCGTGTCGCCGCTATCTGCAATAGTTGTATCGCCAACGGTGGTATATCCCGTCTCGCAACGAATCGCCAGCTTAACCTTTTTTGTTTCGGCTTCGGACGCATTTAGCGCGACAGTGATAGGCTCGGTGTAAGTCCCACCCGTGGAAACTGCCGTGCCATCAGTGCCCGCCGCCGTGGGGTTGCCTTTGTAGATGTTAATATAAGCGTTTGACATTTTTAAACCCTCCAAACCTCAAAGTCGAGTAACACATAATCTTTAAACCGTGGGAAATATTTATAAGAGCGCAAAACAAGTCGCACATCTTGCCAAATTGCCCCGATTCATCCGTGAAATTTACAAGCGTTCTGGATTCCCAAAGGGAATATATAGCCGCCGCATTGTCCCACGAAAAACACGCCGAAACTGTGATGGAATCACCGCTCGAAATATGACCGTAATCCTGTACGGTATTCCCGCCAATGAGCGGAATTTTTTCGATTCTATCGTCAAAATTTATCATGCAACTTTC
>NZ_JNIO01000004.1 GCF_000702545.1 Selenomonas sp. AB3002
AATAAACTGGTTCCTCTCGATGACTATAACTGCTCTACGAAGCGAATAAATATCGCTCCAAATGTCCTTGGCCTTGGTATCAATGCTATAAATATCATGCGGGTATGTGAGAGGAGCAACAAGAAAACAAGAAAAGGGCGTTTCCTATGGGGTTCTTCGCTGTTATTTTCTATTTGACTCTGGATATAAATCCACGAACCCTGTCAAATCCGGCGAGTGTCAATACAATCGAGCTGTATAAAGCAAGTGATGCTAACAATGCAAAGCTGGTCGAAGCATTTAGAAATACCATGATAAATGCTCTCTGCAGGTTGGATGACAGCTTAATGCATTTGTGTAGTCTACCTGATTGGAACTGCTGCCGCATAGACTACACACTGAATATGAAGTTTCCCACCAACGAAGAGAAGAACATCTTCTGGTGCCTTACACATAAGACCTCTGCGTATAACAGAACTGAGTGCAAGCGAATAAAAGGCATGAAGATGATGGAGCAGTCAGCCGCTGAGGGTAATAAGTCGTATAAGACAATGTTTTATGACAAACTTGAAGAATGTAAGGATACATACCAAAACCTGAGAGAACCTGAACGTAGCCGTCTATTGGCTGAGGCTGATAAGGTCATCAGGATGGAGCACCAGGCATTTAAAGGCGCTATAGGTGCTATGGTAGCGCGATATAAGTTGCCTAATCGTGGCATTATGTGGTTCTTGTCAGAAACTATCGCTAAAAATGAGTTACTTTGTCGTTATGACAAGATGGTTGGTACAGGGGACTTTTATAAGAGGGAAGAGGCAAAAAGGATAATACTGAAGAATATATCCAAGCCGTCTGAACAAGAGAAGCTTATCCAATTGTTGGAGCTTATTGCCCAGAAGCGCCATATTGATATAGCTAGAGAGGTTTTCACATGTAAAGTAACAAAGGACAGTGATACTGAGGAAAATGTTGGTGGCAGGACATTCCCTTTGGCACATGGAACGGCAAGACATTCAGTGAACGTATAAAAGAAGATCCGGGCGTTGGGAATAAATCCGATGTTGATTACAGATAACTCGCCCCAGAATTGTTTGGCCAACCCCAGGCAACTTATAGAGGAAATTGAAGTTTGACCTGGTGGAGCGCTATATGGGTATCAAAAAATGTGCTTTTTGCAAAAACGAGAGAAGCCTTGATTTTTCGTGGGTTCCAAAGTCAATTTTGCTGAATTTGAAAATTATGCACCAATTATGCAGTTATAGCGACAATTTCGTTGAATATGAGCAGATTAGTAGGTATATAAACACGGAGGAGAAATAATGGCAAAGAAATTCTATGCAGTGGCAAATGGTCGCAAGACGGGAATATTCGAATTGTGGGCAGAAGCCGACAGGCAGGTAAAAGGCTTTACAGGTGCGCGCTATAAAGGTTTTAACACTCGTGAGGAGGCAGAGAAATTCTTGGAGGAAAGTAAAGCAGTATACAAGGTGGATCATATATATGCTGTAGCAAGAGGCAGAGTTCCGGAGTATATTATTCTTGGGATGAGGCGGAGGCACAAACTAAAGGATTTAGCGGAGCAAAGCACCGTAAATGCAAGACGATAGAAGAAGCAGAAGCATTTATTGCAATGTATAAGATAAATGACTCTGATTTGGCTGCAGAAGCGCGTACAGCCGAAGATAATTGGAGGAAGGAAAACTATATCCCCTTCAATAGGAGCGTAAGTCATAATCACAAGCATAAGATAGAAATACCATAAGGTTCATCCTGGACTTAATATGTGTACAAAACTGGTGACTAGGCTGTAAACAAAAATTAACAGCCTAGTCTCTTTTTTATGATAAAGATTTTTGAGGTTGAATTTTATCATTGAAGCGATAAGTTGTAGCTTTACAATATATGGCAGATGTAGTATATTTAAAGCGATAATATTATTGATACAAAGAGGGTTAATATATGGCTAAATTTGATTTTGAACAAATGTTGCTTATGGCAAAAGATGCCAACCAAGATGGGCTGAAAGAGTTTGGATTGGATTTCTTAGCTGAGGCTTTTGTCATGCTATATAACCGATATGATTGTGATAGAGTAGAAAGACCGCGATATGATGAGCAAATATATCGTATAAATGAGCTTCGTAGGAATCTACTGGAAAATGAGGATCAGAGCCTTCTAACCAGTCGTATACATGATATGGAGCGACAACTTACTGAGACAGAAATGGAACGGGACAATCTACAGGATGAAAATGAAGAGCTTGAGAATACCTTACACAGAGCCAGGAAGCGCATAGCTGAACTCGAACAGAAGTTGGCCTTGGTTCCGAAGGCAGGCCGACCAGACAAGTATGATGCGAAGTTTCGAACAGAAGTCAGGTCTTACTATAAAGCAGGACATACATACAGAGAGACAGCCGAGCACTTCAATATTTCCACTAATACTGTTAGTCGTTTTTTGAAAGATTGACCATGCCTCGCAGGGGGGGATGCGTCAGAATTTGACAATTTTGGCGCAGGTGGCTCTATACGGGACTGCCTGTGCTCTGTGAGTGTCAGAAAATATGTCCAAAACGTAGGGAGGGGTATTTATGATCTATGGCTATGCACGCGTCTCCACGAAGAAGCAGTTGGAAGGTAATGGCCTCGAAGCACAGGAGAAGGCTCTGTTGGTTGCTGGTGCTGACGAGGTAATCAAAGAGCAATACACTGGCACAACCATGCAGAGGCCCCAGCTGGATGCTTTGGTGGAACGTATGACAGAGGGGGATATACTGATGGCGGCTAAGTTGGACAGGATAGCCAGGACTGCCGCCGAAGGCGCAACACTCATTCGCAGCTTGCAGGAGCGTGGCGTGGCTGTCAATATACTCAACATAGGTGTTCTGGACTCATCTACTACTGGCAGACTGATGACGAATGTACTGCTTGCCTTTGCTGAATTTGAGAGGGATCTCATCGTAGAGCGCACCCAGGCTGGCAGGGAAGTCGCCAGAACACATGCTGGCTACCGGGAAGGACGGCGGCCATTGCCTCAGGCCAGGAAAGATGCGGCTGTGGAAATGATTAGCAGAGGACACAGCTACAAAGAAGCCTGCGAGGCTACTGGACTCAGCAGGTCGACTGTCTTGCGGGCAGTGCGGGCAAGCAGGGGAAAACAGATTGTTTCTTGATGTGCTTAAGCCTTGGCTGGCAAAGGATTGACAAGCCTACCTCCTATGCTAGAATGATGTTAAGAATTCTCTTGAAAGGAGCCACCTCATGGCAGAGATTAAAGACGAAGAAGAACTGAAAGCCCTATATGATGCGTCCTGCAAGAAGGTGCTCTCAGAGAAGGGCATAGTGGCTCACATACTCAAGACTTGCGTGGAAGAGTACGAGGAGACCACTATCGAAGAAATCATCGAATGCATCCAGGGCAAGCCGGATATAGACAAGATTCTCGTCCAAGATGTCAGCCTGCCCACGCGTGTAGGCAGTGAGCAGACTGAAGATGCCTCGGACAAAGAAGGAACCATCTTCTATGACATTCGCTTCACCGCCACGGTGCCTTCAAGCGATGACGAAGTCATAGAGCTTATCATCAACCTTGAAGCTCAGAATGATTTCCATCCCGGCTACCCGCTACTGAAGCGCGGGGTCTACTATTGTGCCAGGATGATTTCCAGCCAGTACGGCACGGTGTTCGTTCAGTCTGATTACGGCAAAATCAAGAAGGTCTACTCTATCTGGATCTGCACCAATCCATCGCAGGAAAGAGAGTACACCATCACTAGCTACAAGATGACGGAGGAGAATATCGAGGGTGGCGCCAAGGCAAAGAAGAAGGACTACGACCTTCTGGATGTCGTTATGGTCTGTTTGGGACAGAAGAAGTACAACGAACTGACAGGGCTTCTGAGTATGCTGAATATGGTGCTGAAGGACAATTATCTTAGCAGTGCAGAAAAAAGAGAGAAGCTAGAGAATGAATTCAAAGTGGAGATTACTCCGGAACTTGAGAAGGGAGTGGCTGATATGTGTAATTTGAGTGCTGGCATTGAGAGACAAGGAATTGACAAGGGCAAGACTGAGATTGTCCTCGAAATGCTCAAGGAAAATCAGCCATTGGACTTTATTTCCCGTGTATCTAAATACTCTAAGGAGAAGATAGAAGAAATAGCTCGCCTGAATGGTGTTTCTCTGACTCCCGGAACTTGAGAAGGGAGTGGCTGAGATGCGCAATCTGAGTGCAGGAATTGAGAGACAGGGAATTGAGAAAGGTCTTCAGCTGGCCATGAAAGAGACTGAAGAACGGGCCAAAGATATGCTTCGCGATCACATGGAGCTTTCCTTGGTAGAGAAATACACTCGGTTGCCGCCGAGCGTATCAAGGAGTTGGCTCGGGGAATAGGACAAGGGGCACATGCCTGACGACAATTATATGATGAATGATAACAAGAGCGAGGCTGTGCCTCGCTTTTTTGCTGTCTCTGCACTGCTCATGGCGTGATTGGAGGCGATTTCCGCTTAACTTTCACATGTGTTATATATGCTTATTCTATAATGTGTTATAATATATACAGAAAAATCTAAATGAGGGGGCGATGACATGGAACAAGAGAAGTCTAGAGAGAAGTTCATTGTCAGGAGCGTGCGGGGGCCGCAGGAGGCTTTTGACCTGCTGAAGCAGATGAGCGATGAAGGTTTTGAGAACCAGGGGGAGGCTCTGGAGTATCTGGTAAACCTCTACAATATCGAGGAAGGGCGCAAGAAGACTGGGCGGGAGACTGAAATTGACGAGTTCCGCAAGCACTTCAACCGCATTATGGATATGTACCTGGCCTCTTTGGCTCTGTGCTCTGATGCTGAAGATAGAATTAGGGAAGGTTTTTCTGTCCGCATGGAGAACCAAGAGCAGGAGATAAAGCGTTTGCGTGAGCAGTCGGCTGAACGTAAGGAAAAAATAGATGCTTTAGAGAAGAAGCTGGAAGATAAGCAGGCGGAGCTTGATGCACAGGAAGAGGCATTGGCTAAGGCAAAAGAAGAGCGTGATGCTGCTATCAGCGACCATGATAAACGTGAGGCTGCTATCCGTAAGCAATTGGACATGATTGACACGCAGAGTAGGGAGCTTGCCGAGAGCCGTAATCAGATTGCAAAGCTGACCGAAGTCAAGGACAGCCAGGTTGATGCGGTTCATCAATTGAAGGAGCAGGTAGCTTCCCTGACTGCCAAGCTGGAGAACCTTGATGATTACAAGCAGCGTTTGTCTAGGGCACATGATGAGTTACAGGCGGCCTCTGATCGTGTATCTGAATTGAGTGAGAGGCTGGCCGATGCCAAGGCCAAGTTGGAGGCAGCTGCCAAGGATAAGGAGAATGCTGTTCGTGAAGCCAAGGTGCAGGCGGCACAGAAGGCTAGTGACAAGATTGAGCAGCAGCAGGTGTTATATAGCAATCTCATGGAGCGTTACGAGAAACTAGGGGAACGTATGCGTCAAGTGGGGCAGGCATAAGGCGCGGAGGAAGATCTTATCCAATATTGCAGGAGTTTCTTGCATATTGATAGAAATACAAGGGAGACTTGAGGAGGTATAATAAAGATTGGTTATAAAATAATGGAAGAATTATATAAGGAAATTATTTTTAGGCACAATTATGGGACTGGTATTGCTAGTAAATAGTAATGCAGTAGAGATTCTGATTATTGGGGGATTTTTCATATAGGATAAATTATTATGTTATAGAAGAGAGACTTAAGGCTGTAGACATGAATGGTTTTGGGTATTGTAAGAGTAAAGATAACTATGATTTATGAGGAAAAGACTATGAGATTTTTTAAATTTATATTAACATGCCTTTTTATATCGCTATGTACATTGATTACAAATCCACAACATAGTGCGTATGCCCATCCGCTTGTAAGAATAGATTATGGTGATATTATTCATGGACAGCACTCATGGTGGGCTGTAGATAAAGGCTCATTAAAGCATGGCGGAAGAACAAGTGATAAAAAAGATTGGACTTGGGTTGATATCGAAGTGTCTTATGGCAATTACTATGAAGAAATAGAGTTTAGAAAATATCATTTTGTGTCAACCCAAAACGGGTGGGAATATACCTGGAAAGGCTGGACGGGAAAGCACGCACCAATTTCATCAGGTCGAGAAGAACTGGTTTCTAATGATCGTCTAGCTAATGATATCTTATATATTGCGTTGCATTAAAGTTTCGAAAAAATATATAGAGAAAGAAAATTATATATTCAGATTAGTTGGCGGTGGACAACCTAATAATTTCATAACGGAGGACTATTATTATGAAGCGTTTAATTTTTATCGTAATTATTTGCTTTGTTTTATGTATAGGATTATCTGGATTTGCACTTGCAGAGGACGTTTATTTGGAATCTCGTAGTATTAACGCTACTGGGAGTAAAAAATTAGATTCATATTTGGTCACGGAAAGCATATCTATTACGAATGATGTATGTTATGCTGATGTGAAAGAAGTATACAAAGGAAATCTTTTTGATATGGTTAATTATATGTTCTGTTTCAGTCCCAAAAGAGATAGTTGGGTGTACAAGACGAAATCTGGTAAAACTTGGCTTTCACTAGAAAATAACAGTATTGCCTCAAAAATATTTTATGGATATATTGAGCCACGTTTGTGATTATAAATTTAAAATTATGGTGTAATGATAATCGGATGGGAGTGGGTTTTTCTATGATGAAGAGACTATTACTTGCTGTAATAGTTATGTTTGCTTGTGTTGGTGGAGTTGTGTTGTCTCCTAAGGATGGAAATTTTGTCTTTGGTAGAGCTGAAGCTGTGCAAGTATATACTATTCCTAAATACTTAAATAATGATCCTAACTGGCCATGTATATGGCCAGGAGGGAATGTTGGAACCTATATGGATGTATCTTCTGTAGTCTCTAAGGATGGTTGGCAGTATTATATAGAAGCGTCTGTGAATAATAATACTGATGCTATATTTGGAACTAATACTGTAGCAGTGAAGAGGAAAGGGGACATGATTTATACTAAGGGAAATCCTCATGGTATGCCTATAGATGTTCCAACCCCTGCTTCTAATGCTTGGAAAATTATTAACGGCTTTGCTCGTTAATGCTCTAAATATATGGAAAATATTAGTCATATTGCGTATTAGGAAGTGGTGAGATCACGCACTAGCACAGGGGCAGACGTGATATAGATTCAATGTATAGCAAAGACCCGTCCAATTCGGATGGGGCTTTGCTATTTTTGAATATGTTGCTTTTGTTGTTCAACAAGTAAATTGTCGTATTTTGAAGTGTTGGATATGTTGCTTTTGTTGTTCAACATTACCAACATATCCAATAGTGCCAACATAAAGTTGTATCAGCTAAAGAGGCTTTTGTCTGTCTTCTTGTCGAGGCCTAGTTTGTGCCTATTCTGTTCCAGTGCTTCTACCACTGGCTTCCAGTGTTCTTCATACAGCTGATCGACGGCTTGGCTCATAAACTGATTGACGCTGATGCCACTCATCTTGGCGAGCTGCTTGATCATGTTGGCCTGTCGGTCGGGAAGAATCAGATGGATATGTTGCTTGCCTGGAAATTGCCTGGGAGTTTTCTTTTGAGGTTGTATCTCAGCATTGTCAGTATCTGATCGTTGGTGCTGCTTCTTTTGTTGTTCAGCGTATTCATAAATATCAATATGCTCTTTGGTAGGCGCTTGTGGTGCGAACATGTTCTCTGCTGCACTCTTGGACTTATCGAATGGGTTAGCACCGGCTGCTATCGTTATCTTCTTTCCCATTTACTTTGCACTCACTTTCTTCAAGACATCAACATCAAAGATTTCCTTTATGAGTTGCGCATAGTCAATGGCGGCATTGGATTTGGAATCATGCGTGAATATGTCCGTAAGAGCTGCTTGAGCTTCTTTGATGGCAATGGCCTCGCGAATGCGGCTATCAAAGACGACAGTTTTTAACTGTTTGGCTGCTGCATCAAACAAGATCACGATTTCCTTGGTCAGATTGGCTCTTCCCTGAAATCTTGTCAGAACTATGCCAGAAACCTTCAAACTGGGATTGGCGTGCTCTTTGACAGACTCAATAGTTTCGTAAAGCTGGCTCACACCCTGAAGGGAGAGTATATCTGCCTGTGCGGGTATAATCACATAGTCTGCAGCTACGAGTGCGTTATTGGTGAGAGTGCCGAGTGCTGGAGGCGTATCAACCAAGACATAGTCGTATTCGCCTTTGAGTTCCTTAAGCGCGCTTTGGAGACGGTATGGACGAGACATCTGGTCAGTAAGGCGAGAATCAATAGAGGCGAGAAACATAGATGCGGGAACTATGTCGAAAAGATCAAGATGCTGTATGCCATCGTTTATGGAGTTCTCTTTTGCCAAGACTTCGAGCATGGTGACGGTATTCTTGTCCTGTGCATCAGATATGGCATGGCAGATGGAGGTTAGATTGCTTTGAGGATCGAGGTCAATGAGCAGCACTTTGAAGCCTGCATGAGAGAGTCCGGCACCTATGCTTTGCACAGTTGTTGTTTTACTGACGCCGCCTTTCTGGTTGGCTACGGCGAATATTTCCATATATATCAGCCCCCTAAAAAATTTTTTCTTATATTATACCACAAATGTTGTTCAACACATACAGTGTTGTTTTTGTTGAACAACATATCCAACATACCACAATATATAGTATATAAATTGTATATATTTAGTTCCTACCACTAATCAGTGTTGGATGTATTGAACAACATATCCAACAAAAGCAACAGTATATACGTTGGATGTATTGGATATGTTGTTCAACATAAGGATATGTGAGGCCAGTCCGAGCTATTGACGAGGCATAATGTAAGATGCTATGATATTCATGGTTCATAAACTTGCATACAGATGTTTGCAAGAAACCATAAAAAAGAATGAGCCCTTCGATATTTGGCGGTATCGAAAGGCTCTCAATATTCACAGCTCCAACTTGGGTTTGGCGACCTTGCTGGATGCTCTCACCGGAACGGCACTCCGGTTTGATACTGCGATATGCTTTTGTTGTACGCAGGCTTGTTGCCTATGCGTATACGGAAATTATAGCAAATCCCAGGTATCAAATCAAGTATTTTAGTAAGTTAGGAGCCTGTCCGTGAGAGGATAGGCTCTTTTTTGATGCCAGCTGTAGACGATGTTGAGCGGCAAATCATCGGCCAGTAAAAGAACCGGCACGGCTAATCACCGTGGGCTGCACCGTTAGATGGCGGCGGGTTACCGCAGTTAAAATTCAATCCAGAAGCTCTGCGGGGGCAGTTCCTGCAGATGAGGGCACCGAGACGTGCGGTGTCCAACAACAGTCCTGAGATGCCCCTCACAAGGGTAGACGAGGCAGGCGGTGCAAATCATGGTAAGTTTCAGACCTGGTCATGTTGTCGGGGTGATAGCCGACTGAAGCACTGTTCCATCAGCAATGATGGTAGTGGACGATAGCGACCGACCGATGGGGCGTCAAAATCGCACACTCTACTACAGAGAAATCGAAGATTTTCTCGACTTTCCTGTGGCAGAGCGTCCTCCGCTCCCTCTCTCCGAAGCGTATCAAAGAGCAACCACCTACACAACCTCTTAAAAAGAAAAAGTTACCTAATCGAGATAGTAGGCAAGGCGTTGCTAAGGTGAGAAAATGCAATGCATCGTGAAGCAGTTGGCATAGCTCGCACCCCTTTGCACCGTCCGACGTATATAGAGGTCGAGCGTTGACTGGAAGTGGGATTTGGTACAAATCACACTGGAAGGAAACGCAGCAGAGCCGTAGTTTGTCTTCCAAAATGAAAGTCAGCATTAGTAGGAAAACGTTGAGGTGACAATCATGGGGGTCTAGGGGGAGGATTTTTTTTTTGAATATAGAATGTACCTAAGGATAGGAATGTCGGGGGTTGATTTGGGAGGTGTATTCATCTTGAGAAAGTTATTGTCTATTCTGACAGTGGTGACTATGTTACTTGTGCTTTTGGTAGGGCAAGTATCTGCAAAGGATTATTGGGTATATACTCATAGCGGTAGTGGTATGCAGTATTATGTGAGTAGTGAAGGTTCAGATTTCAGGCCAGGTTATGGTAACAAGCATGCAAAGGTAAAGATAGTTGAACCTAAAGGTAGAAATTCTTGTGAAACTTGGAAGTTTGGGTATGATGAGGGGGAATGGTATTTTAGTACCAAGAGTAGTCTGTGGGAATCTGTTCCTGTTAGGAATTCTCCTCCAGCTCAGGCAATATTGAACTTTGGGTTAGCGCATTGGAGCAATAAGGGGTTTGTTGAATGATTTTTAGGAGGGCTTCTAGCCCTCCTTTTTCTTATAATAAGTGGCATAATTTATGCCTCCTTAGCATCTGAAAGTGACTGGACATTGCTGGCAATGTCTTCAATGTCCTGGGTGAAGACGCCAGAGCCATGGCAAGCAGTTAGGATGGCGTCAACGTAGGAACGCTTCTTGGCCATCTTGAGGATAGTGTTGAGGTTCCCGGCGAAGTCACTGCGCTGATATTTCCGCTCCTTGCTATTGCAGCTGCCAAGGCCTACTGCTATGACGGTACCTTCCTTGTCATAGATGGTGGTCTCTACTTCATAGAGTACAAAAAGCTGGTCGAACTGCTCGATACGATTCAAGATGCGGCTGGTGCTCCGATAGTTGAAGATAGAGGCGAGCTTTTCAGCTCCAGCTTTCAGCAGAGCAGGCTTGCGACCACAGCCAGGGATAGTGTTGTAGTCTGTACCTGGCTTCAAGTAGTTGCTGACAATATCTTCTATATCAGTAGGAGTAGCATTGCTCTTGGATGCGCGGCTTCCCTTGGCGGGAGATGCCTTCTTGCTGGTAGTCTTGTTGGTTGACTTGGGGGCGGGCTTTTCTTCCATTTCCTTCTGTTGGGGAGCCGGAGCAGCTTCCTTAATAGGCAGGGAGATAGGCTCGATGTTCATGGAATTGGCTTTTGCGGAGAGTGCGTTCTTGATGTCGTTGATGTTCATGGTGTTTTCCTCCTTCAGTTCAGTTGATTAAATCTGGTCATGCTCTTTCAGGCTGTAGTGCCCGTTGTAGCCGATGATGATGTGATCCAGCATGGGGATGTCGAGTATCTGACCGCATTTGACAATCCTTTCGGTAATAAGCAGGTCTTCACGGCTGGGGGTCACGTCCCCGCTGGGATGGTTGTGGAAGAGGATTATGGAAGCTGCGTTGTGCAGGATGGCTCCTTTGAAGATTTCTCTGGGATGGGACAGGCTGGCGCTCAAGGTGCCACGGGTTACTTCCATAACGCCGGTGACATGGTTCTTAGTGTCAAGGAAGAGGGTGCCCAAGACTTCCTGAGCCTCGTCTTTGAGATTTAAGGCTGCATTGATGGCATCTACGGCAGTTTCTGGGCTGGATATACGCTTGCTGGCTATGTCATAGCGGTGTGAAGATTCCCTGACGAGCTTGATCTTGGCAATGGAGATTGTTACTGACATGATAGGCTCCTTTCTAAAAGCAAAAGGCCGCCAGGCTTATGCCCAGCGGCCCCAAAAATCATTTAGCAATATCTATGATGGTGTCACGATGGTCGCTGTAGTCCAGGACGATATCGCAGTTATCATAGTGGCTGATGACGTGCTCGATGGCTTCATCAGCGGAGGTTGCTTCAATGGTAAGATCCCTGACGAGGGTTTCGGTGATTCTGACAATGTACTTCATGGTTTAGTCCTCCTTGTTGGCTTTAGGTGCAGTGATTGAGAAGCGGCGGTAGGAAGTGGCCTTGGTATACTTGGCCACAATATCAGGATGATCTGCTTTCAGCTTGGTGGTATCGAGACGGCTGGTGCTGCTGCTCTTCCAGCGGACGGAGTAACCAGCGGGAGATTTGCCGCATTCAGCATCCTTCATAATGGCCTTGAGACGATTCTCTGCCTCTGCCTTGGCAGTTTTCAACTGTTCCTCAAGATTCTTGCAGTCTTCGATATTGGCTATGAGCTGGTCTGCTTCATCGGGGAGAATGATGCTGGTGCCATTGGATTCAGGGTACATACTGGCTATAGCATTATCAGAGGTGGCATCTGCCTGGGGAGCTGTCTTGGTGAGGACATGATTGTTCCAGAAATTTGCCTCCATAGCTATGATGGTCTTGATGGTCTCTTCATCACGGGGAACGGCTTCATAGCGGAACTGGTTGCCACCGATAAGAACGGCAACATAGGCTTTGGGGAGGTCGCATACGGCAAGGTAGTGCTGGATCTGAATGTAGTATTCCTGGGGCAGTCCATTTTCCCAATCCTTTGCGGCAAAGTTGTTGGCAGTCTTGATTTCAAGGAGACTGACGGTGCCATCAGCTTCATGGACAATGCCGTCAATGTTGGCAAGCATGAAGGGATATTCTTTGCAGCAGAACATAAAGGGGACGGTCTCCACATTGAGGCCGGAACGCTTGGTGAACTCATCACGCAGGACAGGCTCCATGACACGGCCCCAGTACATGGCCTCGTTGTCATTGTCGGCAATGGTGTCTGTGGTCTTATCAAGATAGATGTCCAAAGGGCCGCGCCAGCGGTTGAGGCCGCAGACAGCGGCTGCATCGGAGCCACCAATGCCCTTCTGGCGGAGCTTGAGCCATTCTTCATGGGTAAGGGATTCAATCCTTGCGATAGCAGTTTTTGACATTTGTTTTTCCTCCTGTCATAATAATGGTGTATGAATAAGGGAAGAGCCTGACAGCTTATTGGAGCTATCAGGCTCTTTTTTTATTTGGTCTGTCAGACGGCGGCCAGATCCACTTCGTCTTCGGAGACGTTGAGTACGGTGGTAACAATCTTCTCCACGTCATTGAGGACGGAGAAGATCTCCTGCATGATGCTGTTATGGCTGTGCTCCTTGGCATAATGCTCGATATAATCAAAGCCCTGGACTTCAAAGCCGTTTACTCCGGCAATATTGGCAAGTACGAGGGCTGAGAACTCTGCCACTACCTCTGCCTTGTTCCTATCGAAGACGCGGAGGTCAACGAAGGTAGCGTGGATGGCATGGGCAAGCTCATGGTAGTAGACGATAGCGTCCTGGCTGCACAGCTTAATGCTGTTGGTGCTAATGCTGTACTGGCCCAAGTAATTGCTAGTTATGGGCCGATAGGAGACATTGATGCCCAGCTTGTCGGCTACGTCAAAGAAGGTGGGATATTTGTGGGGACGATAGTCATGGTCATAAGGCAGAGGATTGCCATCGGTGTCTTCATAGCGGAAGACAGGAATGGGCCGATAGCCTTTGACGACGACCTTCTCAACGTCCTCACCAGTCAGCTTGTCTTTGTCTTTCACCTTGTAGGCAAGGGGAGCGAGAATATGAATAGCTTTGGCTCCCTTTTTCACCTGACGGCCAGCATCCTGCCACTGCTTGTAACCACGGGCATCAGCTGTTCCCTGAAGCATCTGCAGGATACGGTTGCCAATACTCCAGCTGTCAGAAGGAATTACATCGCCGGGATGACGGTGGATGATGGAGAAGGCTACCTTTTCCGGCAGCTTCCCAGTTTTGAACATATCCATAAGTTGGTCTACGGCATCTTTGATGATCTCGTCTTTGGTCGTCTTCATTTTGAAATCTCTCCTTTGTATTCTTGTGAGTTGGTTGGCAGATATTATCTGTTGGTGGTGAACGCGGCATAAGAATCGCTCCTTCCTTAGTTGGCAACAGAAAAGGCCTCCTGCAAAAAGCGGGAGGCCTTATTTTCGTCTGTGGAGTTATTGCTGTTAGTGGGATAGCTGATGTAGAGGTTCTTTTTGGCCCTTGTCACGGCTACATACAGGAGACGGCGTTCTTCTTCCTGATCCACGCCATCACGGGTGGAAGGAAGGGCACCGTCGTAGCAACCTATCAGGAAGACTGTGTTGAACTCAAGGCCTTTGCTGGCATGTATGGTCATGAGCTGGACACAATCATTGTGGTGCTGGGTGGCGTTGGCCTGTATCTGCTTCACCTGCTCCTGCAGGGCGTAGAGCTTGGTCATGAAGGTGGTGAGATTGCCATACTCAGTCAGTTCTTCGCTCCATGCTCTGATAACAGGGACAAGAACCTCGCCTATATACTTGCCGTACCCAGCTTTCAGTAAAGTATTGATGGCGGAGCTGGTAGCTGTAGAAGGACTTATGCTGTCCAGGGCTTGGGACATGGAGGCAAGATAATCAAGGTGGAAGTATGGCAGGGGAAGCTTCTGGGCGGCGGCAAGATAATCCAGCGATTCTTTCTTGGCTAGTGCCTTGATGTCTTTGAGAAGGTATTTGCCAAGATACAGGAAGGGCATTATGGCCTTGAAGTTGTTCTCGATGGGCAAGAGAGCGTAGTTTATCAACTTGATGATGCCCAGGTATGGCTGGCGCGAGAACTTCAAAGAGACATGACTCTTGCAGACAAATGGGACTTTTGCTTCCAGCAGTTGAGGTAGTATAGCTTCACTGAGGGATGATGAACGGTAGAGGACGGCCATATCCCTATACTTGATGCCATCACGGTGGAGCTTTCTTATCTGCTGGATGATATGGCTGGCCTCATCAGCCTCATCAATGGCCGTCAGGTATTGAGGGTAGGATGACATGTCAGAAGAAGCGGCGATAAGAGGTGGCTCATTTGGCATGATTTTGTTTGCCAGTCCTATGATTGGTGGCGTGCTGCGGTAGTTTACCGTTAGTTCGTGTACTTTGGCAGTGGTGGCAAAGGTGGATACGATAGCTGGCTCAGCACCTCGGAAACTGTATATGGCTTGGCGAATGTCAGCTACCACGCATACGTTGTTAGACTTGGCTGACATAAGCTCAATGAACCTTTGCTGTACTTCATCGGTGTCCTGATACTCGTCAACCAGTATGAAATCCCATGTGTCCTGCAGCTGATGGAGGACATTTTCTTCTTTTAGGAGCAGCTTCAGGGCAAAGGGCTGCATGGTATCGAACGTCAGCAAACGGCTCTTTATCAAGGCATTGAAATACTTAGCTTTGATCTTCTCCGTGGTGGCATCTATGTCGGACAAGCGATTGAGAGACCTGACTACCTGCTCAATGGTAGTGTCCTCTTTGCCAATGAGCCTAGAGATAAGCTGGTCGCGGGAAGCTTCATTGGTATCTACTCTGTACTGGCTGAATCCGTTGGCCATAAGTAAGTGATAGGCGATGGAGTGGAAGGTCGATACCTGGCAGTTGGGTGTGAAGCCGATACGGGCCTTGAGTTCAAGTGCAGCTTTCCGGGAGAAAGTCAGCATAAGAATCTTGGCTTTGGGGCATTTCCAGAGGATTGTCTGCATACGCGCCACCAGCACGGTAGACTTCCCTGTACCTGCTCCACTGTTTATGAGTGTATGCCCGGCAAGAGGTGTCAGTGCGGCAAGCTGTTGCTCGTTGAGATTGGGATGGCTGGATTCGCATACTGTCAATGGCTTGATGTCAGCTATGGGCAGTACGGCTGTCGGTGCCCAAGATGGGCGAGTGGTAAAGCTGGTGTTCATGTTGGAAGCTCCTTTCAATTAAAAAGACCGTCATCGAAGTGATGACGGTCAAAGAGAATAAATCCAACCCCCCCGGGGGCTCGATTCCTGGGGAGGTGGCTCATCAGGTAGGACGTGGAAGAGCTTGTCAAAAATATAATTTTAAAAATTCCCCTATAGAAATGTGGATAGATGCGTTTTATCTCGTAATACCCGCAAATAGAAGGGTGGTCATAGAGATGCAAAAAGTAGACCTAAATCTGATGAGATTGATTAGAAAGTACCGTAAGTTAAGTGTTGAGCAAGTGGCCAAACGTATAGGGAAGACCCGTACGGCCATTTGGAGATATGAGTCTGGTGTCACAGATATGCCGGTGAGTTTGCTCTGCAAGCTCATGGATATCTATGATGTACCAGTGGATAGGGTGTTCAAGGATGTATATGATGGAGGTCGCAAGTGAGATTTGACTATGATGAATTAAGGAGACTTCGTAAGGTGAACTACTGGCGGCAATGTGATGTAGGAAAGATGATGCATTGTTCTACTTCAAATATTTGTAAGTGGGAATCAAGGCAACTAAAGCTTACTATCGATGATTTTGTAAGGCTGTCTGAAATATATGGTGTTCGTGACTTTAATAGGTTTTTTATTGACAGGCGGAAGTAGCATATATTTCTGCTGGTTAGAGGATTATATAAGGCGCAAGGATTTTAAGGTAGTTTTGTATAGGCAATCCCTTGTATATCAAGGGATTGCGACAAGTTGTAACGGATGTAAATCCTTGCTAATAGACTATTGTATACGGAGGATATATGATCCATACTTTCGATATAAGGAATGTATTGTCTGAGACTGAGGTGCGTAAAATTTTACACCTATTGGAGAGAGGTTTAAATCGCCCCTTGGAAGAGGCTATGGAGTGTTTGATGGGGCGCATGATAAAAGATACTACACAGAGAAGCAACGGCAGCTATCTCGATGATTGCAATAAACTGGTTCCTCTCGATGACTATAACTGCTCTACGAAGCGAATAAATATCGCTCCAAATGTCCTTGGCCTTGGTATCAATGCTATAAATATCATGCGGGTATGTGAGAGGAGCAACAAGAAACAAGAAAAGGGCGTTTCCTATGGGGTTCTTCGCTGTTATTTCTATTTGACTCTGGATATAAATCCACGAACCCTGTCAAATCCGGCGAGTGTCAATACAATCGAGCTGTATAAAGCAAGTGATGCTAACAATGCAAAGCTGGTCGAAGCATTTAGAAATACCATGATAAATGCTCTCTGCAGGTTGGATGACAGCTTAATGCATTTGTGTAGTCTACCTGATTGGAACTGCTGCCGCATAGACTACACACTGAATATGAAGTTTCCCACCAACGAAGAGAAGAACATCTTCTGGTGCCTTACACATAAGACCTCTGCGTATAACAGAACTGAGTGCAAGCGAATAAAAGGCATGAAGATGATGGAGCAGTCAGCCGCTGAGGGTAATAAGTCGTATAAGACAATGTTTTATGACAAACTTGAAGAATGTAAGGATACATACCAAAACCTGAGAGAACCTGAACGTAGCCGTCTATTGGCTGAGGCTGATAAGGTCATCAGGATGGAGCACCAGGCATTTAAAGGCGCTATAGGTGCTATGGTAGCGCGATATAAGTTGCCTAATCGTGGCATTATGTGGTTCTTGTCAGAAACTATCGCTAAAAATGAGTTACTTTGTCGTTATGACAAGATGGTTGGTACAGGGGACTTTTATAAGAGGGAAGAGGCAAAAAGGATAATACTGAAGAATATATCCAAGCCGTCTGAACAAGAGAAGCTTATCCAATTGTTGGAGCTTATTGCCCAGAAGCGCCATATTGATATAGCTAGAGAGGTTTTCACATGTAAAGTAACAAAGGACAGTGATACTGAGGAAAATGTTGGTGGCAGGACATTCCCTTTGGCACATGGAACGGCAAAGACATTCAGTGAACGTATAAAGAAGATCCGGGCGTTGGGAATAAATCCGATGTTGATTACAGATAACTCGCCCCAGAATTGTTTGGCCAACCCCAGGCAACTTATAGAGGAAATTGAAGTTTGACCTGGTGGAGCGCTATATGGGTATCAAAAAATGTGCTTTTTGCAAAAACGAGAGAAGCCTTGATTTTTCGTGGGTTCCAAAGTCAATTTTGCTGAATTTGAAAATTATGCACCAATTATGCAGTTATAGCGACAATTTCGTTGAATATGAGCAGATTAGTAGGTATATAAACACGGAGGAGAAATAATGGCAAAGAAATTCTATGCAGTGGCAAATGGTCGCAAGACGGGAATATTCGAATTGTGGGCAGAAGCCGACAGGCAGGTAAAAGGCTTTACAGGTGCGCGCTATAAAGGTTTTAACACTCGTGAGGAGGCAGAGAAATTCTTGGAGGAAAGTAAAGCAGTATACAAGGTGGATCATATATATGCTGTAGCAAGAGGCAGAGTTCCGGGAGTATATTATTCTTGGGATGAGGCGGAGGCACAAACTAAAGGATTTAGCGGAGCAAAGCACCGTAAATGCAAGACGATAGAAGAAGCAGAAGCATTTATTGCAATGTATAAGATAAATGACTCTGATTTGGCTGCAGAAGCGCGTACAGCCGAAGATAATTGGAGGAAGGAAAACTATATCCCCTTCAATAGGAGCGTAAGTCATAATCACAAGCATAAGATAGAAATACCATAAGGTTCATCCTGGACTTAATATGTGTACAAAACTGGTGACTAGGCTGTAAACAAAAATTAACAGCCTAGTCTCTTTTTTATGATAAAGATTTTTGAGGTTGAATTTTATCATTGAAGCGATAAGTTGTAGCTTTACAATATATGGCAGATGTAGTATATTTAAAGCGATAATATTATTGATACAAAGAGGGTTAATATATGGCTAAATTTGATTTTGAACAAATGTTGCTTATGGCAAAAGATGCCAACCAAGATGGGCTGAAAGAGTTTGGATTGGATTTCTTAGCTGAGGCTTTTGTCATGCTATATAACCGATATGATTGTGATAGAGTAGAAAGACCGCGATATGATGAGCAAATATATCGTATAAATGAGCTTCGTAGGAATCTACTGGAAAATGAGGATCAGAGCCTTCTAACCAGTCGTATACATGATATGGAGCGACAACTTACTGAGACAGAAATGGAACGGGACAATCTACAGGATGAAAATGAAGAGCTTGAGAATACCTTACACAGAGCCAGGAAGCGCATAGCTGAACTCGAACAGAAGTTGGCCTTGGTTCCGAAGGCAGGCCGACCAGACAAGTATGATGCGAAGTTTCGAACAGAAGTCAGGTCTTACTATAAAGCAGGACATACATACAGAGAGACAGCCGAGCACTTCAATATTTCCACTAATACTGTTAGTCGTTTTTTGAAAGATTGACCATGCCTCGCAGGGGGGGATGCGTCAGAATTTGACAATTTTGGCGCAGGTGGCTCTATACGGGACTGCCTGTGCTCTGTGAGTGTCAGAAAATATGTCCAAAACGTAGGGAGGGGTATTTATGATCTATGGCTATGCACGCGTCTCCACGAAGAAGCAGTTGGAAGGTAATGGCCTCGAAGCACAGGAGAAGGCTCTGTTGGTTGCTGGTGCTGACGAGGTAATCAAAGAGCAATACACTGGCACAACCATGCAGAGGCCCCAGCTGGATGCTTTGGTGGAACGTATGACAGAGGGGGATATACTGATGGCGGCTAAGTTGGACAGGATAGCCAGGACTGCCGCCGAAGGCGCAACACTCATTCGCAGCTTGCAGGAGCGTGGCGTGGCTGTCAATATACTCAACATAGGTGTTCTGGACTCATCTACTACTGGCAGACTGATGACGAATGTACTGCTTGCCTTTGCTGAATTTGAGAGGGATCTCATCGTAGAGCGCACCCAGGCTGGCAGGGAAGTCGCCAGAACACATGCTGGCTACCGGGAAGGACGGCGGCCATTGCCTCAGGCCAGGAAAGATGCGGCTGTGGAAATGATTAGCAGAGGACACAGCTACAAAGAAGCCTGCGAGGCTACTGGACTCAGCAGGTCGACTGTCTTGCGGGCAGTGCGGGCAAGCAGGGGAAAACAGATTGTTTCTTGATGTGCTTAAGCCTTGGCTGGCAAAGGATTGACAAGCCTACCTCCTATGCTAGAATGATGTTAAGAATTCTCTTGAAAGGAGCCACCTCATGGCAGAGATTAAAGACGAAGAAGAACTGAAAGCCCTATATGATGCGTCCTGCAAGAAGGTGCTCTCAGAGAAGGGCATAGTGGCTCACATACTCAAGACTTGCGTGGAAGAGTACGAGGAGACCACTATCGAAGAAATCATCGAATGCATCCAGGGCAAGCCGGATATAGACAAGATTCTCGTCCAAGATGTCAGCCTGCCCACGCGTGTAGGCAGTGAGCAGACTGAAGATGCCTCGGACAAAGAAGGAACCATCTTCTATGACATTCGCTTCACCGCCACGGTGCCTTCAAGCGATGACGAAGTCATAGAGCTTATCATCAACCTTGAAGCTCAGAATGATTTCCATCCCGGCTACCCGCTACTGAAGCGCGGGGTCTACTATTGTGCCAGGATGATTTCCAGCCAGTACGGCACGGTGTTCGTTCAGTCTGATTACGGCAAAATCAAGAAGGTCTACTCTATCTGGATCTGCACCAATCCATCGCAGGAAAGAGAGTACACCATCACTAGCTACAAGATGACGGAGGAGAATATCGAGGGTGGCGCCAAGGCAAAGAAGAAGGACTACGACCTTCTGGATGTCGTTATGGTCTGTTTGGGACAGAAGAAGTACAACGAACTGACAGGGCTTCTGAGTATGCTGAATATGGTGCTGAAGGACAATTATCTTAGCAGTGCAGAAAAAAGAGAGAAGCTAGAGAATGAATTCAAAGTGGAGATTACTCCGGAACTTGAGAAGGGAGTGGCTGATATGTGTAATTTGAGTGCTGGCATTGAGAGACAAGGAATTGACAAGGGCAAGACTGAGATTGTCCTCGAAATGCTCAAGGAAAATCAGCCATTGGACTTTATTTCCCGTGTATCTAAATACTCTAAGGAGAAGATAGAAGAAATAGCTCGCCTGAATGGTGTTTCTCTGACTCCCGGAACTTGAGAAGGGAGTGGCTGAGATGCGCAATCTGAGTGCAGGAATTGAGAGACAGGGAATTGAGAAAGGTCTTCAGCTGGCCATGAAAGAGACTGAAGAACGGGCCAAAGATATGCTTCGCGATCACATGGAGCTTTCCTTGGTAGAGAAATACACTCGGTTGCCGCCGAGCGTATCAAGGAGTTGGCTCGGGGAATAGGACAAGGGGCACATGCCTGACGACAATTATATGATGAATGATAACAAGAGCGAGGCTGTGCCTCGCTTTTTTGCTGTCTCTGCACTGCTCATGGCGTGATTGGAGGCGATTTCCGCTTAACTTTCACATGTGTTATATATGCTTATTCTATAATGTGTTATAATATATACAGAAAAATCTAAATGAGGGGGCGATGACATGGAACAAGAGAAGTCTAGAGAGAAGTTCATTGTCAGGAGCGTGCGGGGCCGCAGGAGGCTTTTGACCTGCTGAAGCAGATGAGCGATGAAGGTTTTGAGAACCAGGGGGAGGCTCTGGAGTATCTGGTAAACCTCTACAATATCGAGGAAGGGCGCAAGAAGACTGGGCGGGAGACTGAAATTGACGAGTTCCGCAAGCACTTCAACCGCATTATGGATATGTACCTGGCCTCTTTGGCTCTGTGCTCTGATGCTGAAGATAGAATTAGGGAAGGTTTTTCTGTCCGCATGGAGAACCAAGAGCAGGAGATAAAGCGTTTGCGTGAGCAGTCGGCTGAACGTAAGGAAAAAATAGATGCTTTAGAGAAGAAGCTGGAAGATAAGCAGGCGGAGCTTGATGCACAGGAAGAGGCATTGGCTAAGGCAAAAGAAGAGCGTGATGCTGCTATCAGCGACCATGATAAACGTGAGGCTGCTATCCGTAAGCAATTGGACATGATTGACACGCAGAGTAGGGAGCTTGCCGAGAGCCGTAATCAGATTGCAAAGCTGACCGAAGTCAAGGACAGCCAGGTTGATGCGGTTCATCAATTGAAGGAGCAGGTAGCTTCCCTGACTGCCAAGCTGGAGAACCTTGATGATTACAAGCAGCGTTTGTCTAGGGCACATGATGAGTTACAGGCGGCCTCTGATCGTGTATCTGAATTGAGTGAGAGGCTGGCCGATGCCAAGGCCAAGTTGGAGGCAGCTGCCAAGGATAAGGAGAATGCTGTTCGTGAAGCCAAGGTGCAGGCGGCACAGAAGGCTAGTGACAAGATTGAGCAGCAGCAGGTGTTATATAGCAATCTCATGGAGCGTTACGAGAAACTAGGGGAACGTATGCGTCAAGTGGGGCAGGCATAAGGCGCGGAGGAAGATCTTATCCAATATTGCAGGAGTTTCTTGCATATTGATAGAAATACAAGGGAGACTTGAGGAGGTATAATAAAGATTGGTTATAAAATAATGGAAGAATTATATAAGGAAATTATTTTTAGGCACAATTATGGGACTGGTATTGCTAGTAAATAGTAATGCAGTAGAGATTCTGATTATTGGGGGATTTTTCATATAGGATAAATTATTATGTTATAGAAGAGAGACTTAAGGCTGTAGACATGAATGGTTTTGGGTATTGTAAGAGTAAAGATAACTATGATTTATGAGGAAAAGACTATGAGATTTTTTAAATTTATATTAACATGCCTTTTTATATCGCTATGTACATTGATTACAAATCCACAACATAGTGCGTATGCCCATCCGCTTGTAAGAATAGATTATGGTGATATTATTCATGGACAGCACTCATGGTGGGCTGTAGATAAAGGCTCATTAAAGCATGGCGGAAGAACAAGTGATAAAAAAGATTGGACTTGGGTTGATATCGAAGTGTCTTATGGCAATTACTATGAAGAAATAGAGTTTAGAAATATCATTTTGTGTCAACCCAAAACGGGTGGGAATATACCTGGAAAGGCTGGACGGGAAAGCACGCACCAATTTCATCAGGTCGAGAAGAACTGGTTTCTAATGATCGTCTAGCTAATGATATCTTATATATTGCGTTGCATTAAAGTTTCGAAAAAATATATAGAGAAAGAAAATTATATATTCAGATTAGTTGGCGGTGGACAACCTAATAATTTCATAACGGAGGACTATTATTATGAAGCGTTTAATTTTTATCGTAATTATTTGCTTTGTTTTATGTATAGGATTATCTGGATTTGCACTTGCAGAGGACGTTTATTTGGAATCTCGTAGTATTAACGCTACTGGGAGTAAAAATTAGATTCATATTTGGTCACGGAAAGCATATCTATTACGAATGATGTATGTTATGCTGATGTGAAAGAAGTATACAAAGGAAATCTTTTTGATATGGTTAATTATATGTTCTGTTTCAGTCCCAAAAGAGATAGTTGGGTGTACAAGACGAAATCTGGTAAAACTTGGCTTTCACTAGAAAATAACAGTATTGCCTCAAAAATATTTTATGGATATATTGAGCCACGTTTGTGATTATAAATTTAAAATTATGGTGTAATGATAATCGGATGGGAGTGGGTTTTTCTATGATGAAGAGACTATTACTTGCTGTAATAGTTATGTTTGCTTGTGTTGGTGGAGTTGTGTTGTCTCCTAAGGATGGAATTTTGTCTTTGGTAGAGCTGAAGCTGTGCAAGTATATACTATTCCTAAATACTTAAATAATGATCCTAACTGGCCATGTATATGGCCAGGAGGGAATGTTGGAACCTATATGGATGTATCTTCTGTAGTCTCTAAGGATGGTTGGCAGTATTATATAGAAGCGTCTGTGAATAATAATACTGATGCTATATTTGGAACTAATACTGTAGCAGTGAAGAGGAAAGGGGACATGATTTATACTAAGGGAAATCCTCATGGTATGCCTATAGATGTTCCAACCCCTGCTTCTAATGCTTGGAAAATTATTAACGGCTTTGCTCGTTAATGCTCTAAATATATGGAAAATATTAGTCATATTGCGTATTAGGAAGTGGTGAGATCACGCACTAGCACAGGGGCAGACGTGATATAGATTCAATGTATAGCAAAGACCCGTCCAATTCGGATGGGGCTTTGCTATTTTTGAATATGTTGCTTTTGTTGTTCAACAAGTAAATTGTCGTATTTTGAAGTGTTGGATATGTTGCTTTTGTTGTTCAACATTACCAACATATCCAATAGTGCCAACATAAAGTTGTATCAGCTAAAGAGGCTTTTGTCTGTCTTCTTGTCGAGGCCTAGTTTGTGCCTATTCTGTTCCAGTGCTTCTACCACTGGCTTCCAGTGTTCTTCATACAGCTGATCGACGGCTTGGCTCATAAACTGATTGACGCTGATGCCACTCATCTTGGCGAGCTGCTTGATCATGTTGGCCTGTCGGTCGGGAAGAATCAGATGGATATGTTGCTTGCCTGGAAATTGCCTGGGAGTTTTCTTTTGAGGTTGTATCTCAGCATTGTCAGTATCTGATCGTTGGTGCTGCTTCTTTTGTTGTTCAGCGTATTCATAAATATCAATATGCTCTTTGGTAGGCGCTTGTGGTGCGAACATGTTCTCTGCTGCACTCTTGGACTTATCGAATGGGTTAGCACCGGCTGCTATCGTTATCTTCTTTCCCATTTACTTTGCACTCACTTTCTTCAAGACATCAACATCAAAGATTTCCTTTATGAGTTGCGCATAGTCAATGGCGGCATTGGATTTGGAATCATGCGTGAATATGTCCGTAAGAGCTGCTTGAGCTTCTTTGATGGCAATGGCCTCGCGAATGCGGCTATCAAAGACGACAGTTTTTAACTGTTTGGCTGCTGCATCAAACAAGATCACGATTTCCTTGGTCAGATTGGCTCTTCCCTGAAATCTTGTCAGAACTATGCCAGAAACCTTCAACTGGGATTGGCGTGCTCTTTGACAGACTCAATAGTTTCGTAAAGCTGGCTCACACCCTGAAGGGAGAGTATATCTGCTGTGCGGGTATAATCACATAGTCTGCAGCTACGAGTGCGTTATTGGTGAGAGTGCCGAGTGCTGGAGGCGTATCAACCAAGACATAGTCGTATTCGCCTTTGAGTTCCTTAAGCGCGCTTTGGAGACGGTATGGACGAGACATCTGGTCAGTAAGGCGAGAATCAATAGAGGCGAGAACATAGATGCGGAACTATGTCGAAAAGATCAAGATGCTGTATGCATCGTTTATGGAGTTCTCTTTTGCCAACTTCGAGCATGGTGACGGTATTCTTGTCCTGTGCATCAGATATGGCATGGCAGATGGAGGTTAGATGCTTTGAGGATCGAGGTCAATGAGCAGCACTTTGAAGCCTGCATGAGAGAGTCCGGCACCTATGCTTTGCACAGTTGTTGTTTTACTGACGCCGGCCTTTCTGGTTGGCTACGGCGAATATTTCCATATATATCAGCCCCTAAAAAATTTTTTCTTATATTATACCACAAATGTTGTTCAACACATACAGTGTGTTTTTGTTGAACAACATATCCAACATACCACAATATATAGTATATAAATTGTATATATTTAGTTCCTACCACTAATCAGTGTTGGATTGTATGAACAACATATCCAACAAAAGCAACAGTATATATACGTTGGATGTATTGGATATGTTGTTCAACATAAGGATATGTGAGGGCCAGTCCGAGCTATTGACGAGGCATAATGTAAAGATGCTATGATATTCATGGTTCATAAACTTGCATACAGATGTTTGCAAGAAACCATAAAAAAGAATGAGCCCTTCGATATTTGGCGGTATCGAAAGGCTCTCAATATTCACAGCTCCAACTTGGGTTTGGCGACCTTGCTGGATGCTCTCACCGGAACGGCACTCCGGTTTGATACTGCGATATGCTTTGTTTGTACGCAGGCTTGTTGCCTATGCGTATACGGAAATTATAGCAAATCCCAGGTATCAAATCAAGTATTTTAGTAAGTTAGGAGCCTGTCCGTGAGAGGATAGGCTCTTTTTTGATGCCAGCTGTAGACGATGTTGAGCGGCAAATCATCGGCCAGTAAAAGAACCGGCACGGCTAATCACCGTGGGCTGCACCGTTAGATGGCGGCGGGTTACCGCAGTTAAAATTCAATCCAGAAGCTCTGCGGGGGCAGTTCCTGCAGATGAGGGCACCGAGACGTGCGGTGTCCAACAACAGTCCTGAGATGCCCTTCACAAGGGTAGACGAGGCAGGCGGTGCAAATCATGGTAAGTTTCAGACCTGGTCATGTTGTCGGGGTGATAGCCGACTGAAGCACTGTTCCATCAGCAATGATGGTAGGTGGACGATAGCGACCGACCGATGGGCGTCAAAATCGCACACTCTACTACAGAGAAATCGAAGATTTTCTCGACTTTCCTGTGGCAGAGCGTCCTCCGCTCCCTCTCTCCGAAGCGTATCAAAGAGCAACCACCTACACAACCTCTTAAAAAGAAAAAGTTACCTAATCGAGATAGTAGGCAAGGCGTTGCTAAGGTGAGAAAATGCAATGCATCGTGAAGCAGTTGGCATAGCTCGCACCCCTTTTGCACCGTCCGACGTATATAGAGGTCGAGCGTTGACTGGAAGTGGGATTTGGTACAAATCACACTGGAAGGAAACGCAGCAGAGCCGTAGTTTGTCTTCCAAAATGAAAGTCAGCATTAGTAGGAAAACGTTGAGGTGACAATCATGGGGTCTAGGGGAGATTTTTTTTTTGAATATAGAATGTACCTAAGGATAGAATGTCGGGGTTGATTTGGGAGGTGTATTCATCTTGAGAAAGTTATTGTCTATTCTGACAGTGGTGACTATGTTACTTGTGCTTTTTGGTAGGGCAAGTATCTGCAAAGGATTATTGGGTATATACTCATAGCGGTAGTGGTATGCAGTATTATGTGAGTAGTGAAGGTTCAGATTTCAGGCCAGGTTATGGTAACAAGCATGCAAAGGTAAAGATAGTTGAACCTAAAGGTAGAAATTCTTGGTGAAACTTGGAAGTTTGGGTATGATGAGGGGAATGGTATTTTAGTACCAAGAGTAGTCTGTGGGAATCTGTTCCTGTTAGGAATTCTCCTCCAGCTCAGGCAATATTGAACTTTGGGTTAGCGCATTGGAGCAATAAGGGGTTTGTTGAATGATTTTTAGGAGGGCTTCTAGCCCTCCTTTTTCTTATAATAAGTGGCATAATTTATGCCTCCTTAGCATCTGAAAGTGACTGGACATTGCTGGCAATGTCTTCAATGTCCTGGGTGAAGACGCCAGAGCCATGGCAAGCAGTTAGGATGGCGTCAACGTAGGAACGCTTCTTGGCCATCTTGAGGATAGTGTTGAGGTTCCCGGCGAAGTCACTGCGCTGATATTTCCGCTCCTTGCTATTGCAGCTGCCAAGGCCTACTGCTATGACGGTACCTTCCTTGTCATAGATGGTGGTCTCTACTTCATAGAGTACAAAAAGCTGGTCGAACTGCTCGATACGATTCAAGATGCGGCTGGTGCTCCGATAGTTGAAGATAGAGGCGAGCTTTTCAGCTCCAGCTTTCAGCAGAGCAGGCTTGCGACCACAGCCAGGGATAGTGTTGTAGTCTGTACCTGGCTTCAAGTAGTTGCTGACAATATCTTCTATATCAGTAGGAGTAGCATTGCTCTTGGATGCGCGGCTTCCCTTGGCGGGAGATGCCTTCTTGCTGGTAGTCTTGTTGGTTGACTTGGGGCGGGCTTTTCTTCCATTTCCTTCTGTTGGGGAGCCG
>NZ_JNIO01000005.1 GCF_000702545.1 Selenomonas sp. AB3002
GAGGCAGCTGGAAACGCCGTCAATGCCAATCCAGCTCATGCCACTGCCTACGGAAGTGGCAATGGCACCTCCGCCAACGCACTTGATAGCCCGCTGGGTGACCTGCTGCTCCATGCCCATGCCCCAGGAAAGGCCGCCTACTGCCCCGGAGATAACCGTGAAGCAAGCAGGAATCGGGCCGGTCATCAGGTCGGTGAACATCTGCACCGGCTTCTGCAAGGGTGTCACCTGAATGTTGGACGCTGAATTGCAGAATCCCACATCAGGCACGGCCACCATCGCTGCCATCAGCCCCAATTTGAACATGAAAGCCTTGTTTTCCTTGGCAAAGATGAGTGCCTTAGCAGCCGCAGTGGCTCCCTTCTTCTTGACTTTTTTGATAGAATCCATGTACATGTTGAACTTACCTCCTTTTCTATCCAAGCATAATTTTACGAGAGAATTTGCCCCGCAAACTCTACGATGTTTTACTCAGCCGATTTTCTCGATGTCATAATCCCCGGTCTGTTTGTTGTAACCATTCACCAGAATGATGTCCTCAATCAACCGCTTGGTGACCTTCTTCCGCAGATAGACCACCACATCCACGGCTCTGCCCACCGTTTCCTTCTGGGGGGTCATAGAGACACGGGAGGTCAGTTCTTCTAAGCGGGATAGGGTGTCATAGGCCGATTCGCTATGCACCGTACAGCAGCCACCCCGGTGGCCTGTTGACCATGCCTCCAGCAGGGTCATGGCCTCCTTGGAACGTACCTCCCCTACCACAATCCTGTTGGGAGACTTGCGGAGGGTGATTCTAAGCAGCATATCCATATCCATGTTTGGTGGAGCGGTCTGCAGCTTCACATGATTGGGTGCCTTACAGCGAAGTTCCGAGGTGTCCTCGATAATCACTATCCGCTCATTCATCTGGGAAATCTCAGCCAGGATGGCATTCAGGAGGGTGGTTTTACCTGAAGCCGTGCCCCCGGCAGCAATGATGTTCTTATGCTCCCGGATGGCCGTCATGATGGTCTGCCGCTGCACTTCCGTCATGGTGCCCTGTGCCACATAATCATCCAACGTGAAGAGCTTCTTGCCGAATTTGCGAATATTGAAAGACGGGGCTTTCACAATCGGTGGCAGCTCGCCCTGAAAACGGCAGGAGCTAAAGAGCCGGGACGCAGGAATCTCTGCCTCTAACTCCGGGAAATCTGCCGGGACTACCCGGCCAGCCAGCGAACCCACATTGTAAATAAGTTGCTTGGCTATATTGGCACTCATGTTGATGGGGCTTTCCACCAGGCCCCGGTCATGGGTATCTATCCAGATGTGACCGTCAGGGTTGAGCATGATTTCCGTAATCGTCTCATCCTGCATATAGGCCATCAGCTGCGGCCCCATGTTAGATTCAAGCATCTGCACATAACGTTCATTGACCAGCTGTGTATTCGCCATCAGCCCACCTTCTTGCTCTGTTGGTATTTCTGCCATTCTTCATCGTCATCCAAGCCATACTCATCATCGTCATCATCCCCTTCATCAGCTGGTGCTTCTACCTTGTCCGCACCTTCTGGCCGTGGCCTTTCTTCAAAAGGTTCTGCTGGCTGTCCAGACCCTTGGGTTCCGCTATGGTCTTCATCTTGCGGTTCTTCAGGTCTGTCAGGCTCGACAATTTCAGTGTTTCCTGCTTCTTTTTCATCTGCTGCCTCCTGTGACATTGGCCTTGGCCGCCTGTGAGGCTGACGGCTCACGCATATAGCCGCCTTGGCAAAGGCCTCAGCCTCCTGCTTTCTCTCTGCTTCCGTAAGCTGGCCTTGCTTCCGCTCTTCCTCCATAGGTTGGGCTGGCTCACTCGGTGCCTGTACCTCTTTTTCTTCCCCAACCTCAGGCTCCACAGGTGCCAGATTTTCAGGAGCCATATCGAGCACTTTATTTTTAGCTTTTTCCTCCTGCTCTCCACCCTCTGGCCGTGCCCCGGCCTCTTTCTGCAAGGATTTTTCGGCTTCCAGACGAGCAAGCTCAACCTTCCGGCGTTTTTCCTCCTGTGACCGGCGTTCCGGCTCATGGATAGCGAAAAGCTGGCTGTAATCCTTGACCTCAGTGCAAGTATCAGAAAAAGGCGGTGCCTTCACCGATACACGCTTCACAAAGTATGGTTCCTCGTAAAAGCGGATCTTGTCGGCAAAGATTGGCCGCTTGCCGGTGACAAAGACCAGTTCCTTCTTCTCGTCCATGCGGGAAGCCTCGTCCGGGGTCATGAGCTTTCTGGCGTTCTCAGATACAGAGGTGTTCTTCTCGAAGAGCTTGCCGGAACTGGATATGCTGCTGGTGGTAATGGTAGCATCCCCCAGCTTGTCCGAGAGCATCCTGGCTGAATCGTTGTCTGCCGGTGTGTAGTAGATCTGCACATGGCAGTTGGCAGCAATGCCGTTCTCCTTGGTATAGAGCTGGTTAAGCTGCCCAATGTTCTGAGCTACAATGCAGATTTTCACGCCGTAACCAGCACAGATAGCCAGCTGGTTTTCTATCTGCTCCATCTTTCGGAGCTGGGGAAATTCGTCCAACATTAACAGCAGTCGCTGCTTCACCACATTGGTAGTGCCCCCCCCTTCACCGAAATCCATATCCCGGACGAGCTTCGACATCATGGTACTGATGAACAGCCTTGTGAGAGGACGCAGCTTCTCTACATCGTTGGGCTGCAACACAAGATAGAGAGAAACCGTCTGCTTGGGGTCTAAGAGGTCACGGACGGTGAAATCCGAAATGGCCGTATTGGCCTTGATAAGTGGGTTCTGGTACAGGTCAAGGCTAGTCTGAGTAGTCTGCATGATGGAAGCCCTTGTTTCCTTGGCACCGTTATACATATTGCTGGCACTTTCAGCCACCTTCGGATGCACCAGCAGGTGATACCACGGAGATTTGGCATCAGCCATGGATATACCCATGTCAATCTCGCTTTTGTCCTTATAGCCCGAGATATCGGGAGCCTCCCAGTTCAGCTTATCTTCCGGCTTGCATTGCTTCTCATACTCCACAATGGCCAGCCGCAAGTCCTCCAAGGTTTTAACCTTGAACCATTCCTCCGTGTCTGGCTGTATTCCCAAGGCCTTTTTATAGGGCTTCAGGTCGGGTATGTACTCCCCGTAGATCTCCTTCAGGGGATTACGCCACTTTTTCTTTAGCTTGCGGACTAGCTTTCCCTCTTCATCCAGCCGGGGCTTGCCATTTTCGTCCATGACATTTTCCCATTCCTCAACCTCCATGAACTCCTTGGGGCTGATATGGGGATATATCTTCATGTTGGCGAAAAGATGGTCGGTGTCCATGTTGGGAGAGGACAAGAAGCTCATAACATCTGAGGGATTGGGCAGGTCTTTGCCCTCCTGATAATGCTTGTACAGAAGGTGCATGATAACCCCCTTAACCAAGGCCACCGCCGAATTTTCCCAGAAGGGATCACCGCCGCTTTTTTCGCCGGTCTTGCACATCATTTCCGCAATGGTGGTCACATCATCCATTTCATCCGTGCTCTGGAAATTGATTTCCGCAAAGGGATTCCACCGTGCCCCGGACCCGTCTTTGCAAAGTGGTTCAAACTTCATGACCTTCTGCTTGTGATGCTTCTTTCGCCAGCCGGAGGTCATGTTCCATAACTCCGCTTTCGGGTCAAAGAAGAAAATGGAGTGTTTCCAGATTATCCCCGTGGGGGTAATGACACCCACACCCTTACCTGAACGAGTAGGAGCCAGCAGCAGGATATGTTCGGGGCCATCGTGGAGCATAATCTGATGGTTATAGGGATTTCTGCCGCACACCACGCCATTTTCCTCGGCGTTGAGCTTGGCTTTTTTGATGTCCTCCGCCGTTGCCCAGGCCGCCGTGCCGTGGGAGGTACGCTGCTGGTATTTCTTGCTGATCATGTAGCCAATGCCGCCTCCTATTAAGCCCCCGAGGTAGAGGTCAAAAAAGTGAGCGTTCATGACCTGGGGTGTAATCTGTGCCATAATCTCGGCGTTTTTCTTCCATGCCACCATGCCAAAGGGCTGATAGATGGCAATGCTGCCGATGTGAAGGCCGCCAAGGTACTCTGCATAATGGCAATCGGCACCCACTTGCTGGGTGCCGTACCATGAGCCGAGCAGGATGCCTATGAGCACAACGCCGATGATGTAGAGCATCACCTTTGTCTGTAGCTGTCTATCTTCCACGCTCACCCCTCCCTCAGATACCAAAGGAAATAGGCTTGGTGACGAAGATATTGAACTGCTGCCCAGGAGCAATGGTGACAGTGTTCTGCTTGTCTGCACCCTTCTTGAAGAGGGTGGAAGCCGTCTGCATCAGGTTCGCCAGTGCCCCCTGCATGGCCAGCTGGCCGCCGGTGTAGGTGTTCTGGGTGGAAACATTGCCGGAAGCGTAGGAGCCGAGAGCAGCCAAGGCTGAAGCAAACATGCCGCCGCCGACTTTGCTGCCGGTATGGTGGTTGACCTTACCATGGAGGCCATTGTAACCATTGCTGTCCAAAGCGACTAGGCTGTCTCCCAGGTTATAGGATCCACCGTTTGCCATGACGAGAGTGGTGAATACCAGACTTACCCTGCCGGTAGTTGCCGCCTCCCCCTGCTCATAGCTGCCCACCAAGGTGCTGCCAGCCGGAATCAGGAGCCTTGTACCTGTGGCACTATCGAAGACATCTGCCTGAACCTCTGCCGTAATCTGTCCCGGGGTGTCCGTGTTGATGCCGGAAAAGAGCATGGCCGGGATAACCGTACCGGCTTGGAGGATCGTGTCACTGGGAGCTGTATAACCCACCTGCACGAGGCCGGAATTCGCCGAACCGCCATTCATCGCCCCTGCCGGAGCAGGTGCTCCAGCTTCAGCCGTGACCATATCTGTGTTATTGCCCCCGCTTCTGCCCAGAGCAAAGTCTATGGCACTTTTGAAGCGGTCTTCCATGGCTTTCTTGGCCTGTTCCGCTTCCCGTTCTTCAGCAGACTGGACAGCAGGAGCAGCATTTGCCTGACTAGGCAAAGCCACGGGAGCGGAATACGGAGCCTGCGGAATAGCCGGTATGGTCATATTCGCCCGGGCTTGTTGAACCTGCTGGGGATTATTTGGATTATCTCCATTCTGCCCATTAACCTCCGCATTGCCGGAATTATTGGGATGGCTACCCGGTTTTCCCATCTGCTGACGTCTGGGATCTAAAAGTTGGTCATAGCTGCCCACTGCATTTTTGTCGTTTTTCATCAGGCCGTCAGGATTGGCAGCCGTTTCCTGTGTCTGCTGGGGCTTTTCTTGTGCCTTGTCATTCTTGTCTGTAATGTTGAAGATAGTAGCCATGCCAACCACCAGAAAACCGCCTACAACAACTGCTGTGACGATTTTGCGGTTTATGCCGAAGACTGTGCCATGGCTTCCACCGTTCATGCTGACCTTGCCAGGGCTTTTGTCTGCCTCGTCCCCATCAAATTCAGTCTCGTCGTCTACATCATCCTCGTTCTTTTTCCCCCATCTACGCTTGAAGAATGTCTGGGCATTACCTAAAAGGTTGTTCATGTTCTTCCCCCTTACTTGCCGTGCCTAATTGTGATGATTTCACTGTCAGAAAGGCGAATCTGGGCCCTGTCAAAGACCTTTTCCACTATGAAGTAGTTGTCCTTGACCTTGTAATTGGTGATTTTCATATCCTTGGTGCCCTTCTCCTTGATGAATAGGGGGTATTTCCTGGCTACCATCTTGTCGAACTTGATGAATGTCTTTTCTCCATCCGAGAAGACCATGGAAGGACGGCTGGAGCTTTCCCCGCCGGACACATGATAGCTGAAATCCAGATTAGCAATATTGGTAGCGGCTACTTGCCCCGTGGTAAGACGGTCTTCCTTTGCCATTTCCATCAGGCCATTTGCCATATTCTCCGCCTCATAAGTCCAAATGACCATGGGGTTATACCAGTTGGAGGTGTTCAGGATAAGCTGGTATGAGTGCTTTTCCGTGGTGACAATAAGGTTGGTGGTGCTGGTTTCCACTACCGGCTTGATGTAAAGGTGAGGGACCCCGTCCACGGTGGAGTTGATCACTGTCCAGCCTACCGTGTCACCGCCTCCCACAAACTTGATATTCTCCCCCTTGTGGAAAGCCAGGTCTGTCAGATAGCCCCGACGGCAGTAGATTTTATAAAGCTGGTTTGGAGCATAGGCAAAAACCATGGTTGAATTGCCCTGTGCATTGATAGCATCCTGCGTGTAGCTGGGAGTGCTGCCATCGCCTCCCGGATAAACCAGATATTTCTCCGTGGCCGCCGTGCCATAGTAGCCGTCTGAGGGATCTTCCATGAATCTTTCCATTTCCTTGTTCTTGTACTGCACATCGTCCAACGCCTCCATGATACGGCTCTGGGCAACAGCAGAACTTTCCATCTGCCTGTGCAGTTCTTTCAGTTCCTCGGTAATCTCCCTGATGGCGGCAGTATTGGCCTCGCCGCTCTTGTCTGCCTCCACGGCTTTAAGCTTACTTTCCAAGGCCGTGAGCTTATCCTGCACTTCCTTCTGGTTTTTCTCTGTCTGCTGTGCCTCTGCATTTACATCAGATGCCTTGGCAGCCTCCACACTCTGCATATAGGGCATGGCAAAGGTGCTGCAAAGGAGTGCCCCGCAGATGATCTTCTTCAGTTTGCTATTCAACATTTTCTATACCTCCATAAATTTCATATGACCGTCTTGGTTGAAATCAACTTTTCTTTTTGCTTTCGCTTCCGCTGTTGACCTGGCTGGCATCATTGGAGAAGTCAAAGCCAGTGATGAACAGCCCCAAGGGATTCACCTGCAGGGCATCCCCCTCCACCGGCAGCATGGTATAGGAGAACACGCCGCTCATGTTCCGGGTCTTCTTGTCCCCAGAGCGGATGCCGTACTCTTCCTCCGTCCACCGCACCTGATAAGATGTCTCAGAATCCGGCACCTTCTGAATTGATACAATGTGAGGCGTTACCGTGCAGTTGCCGAATTTATCATCGAACTTCTCATTCTGCTTCACCATTTCATACTTGTTGGCTGCATTGGTAGTGAGATAGGCCACCGCTTCCCGCTGGTCATTGGTCTGGGCTACAGGGTCGAGAACCACGGAACGGGCGTTCAGGACAAACTTGGTGATGAAATACTTCTTCTCGGCCTCGCCGGGAGTATAATCTGCCCCCGTGAAAGCCCCGGCTTTTTCTACTTCCCCGGTGTTCTTGTCTACCGTCACCACATAGGGAATGACCTGTGTTTTGAGGGACTGAACCACAAGGCCGCCAGCCAACACCAGACAAGCAATCCCCATGAGGATTGTTGCCCTTCGCCAGTTATAGGCCTGTGTCACCGCACTTCCTACTCGTCTGTCCCAGACAGCCGCAGCCTTTTCTGCCGGAGTAGCAGGATTAGAGCCTGCCGACTGGTTATATTTTTCCGGCCTTCTAAACATCTTTTGAATCGACATAAATTCTTGCCTCCTAATCACTTGTCATTTTCTATGCCATGGGCAAACATGATCTCCCCACCACCAAGGAAAGCGATTTTTGCCTCCTTGTTTTCTGCAGGGGCAGGCTCTGCGACCTTAGCCGGAGCACTTGCCACTGCTGGCTGATTTTGTGACGTTGCGCGAGGAATACTAGGCAACGGCAGCACAGGACGGGGCTGGGACGGTGGAGAAACTATCGGGATGGCTGGCAGATTACGGTAATTGCCGCCTTTGTTTCCTGCCTCATTTGTTTGGGAACCAGTCTCCGAAGCCGTTTCCACAAAGGGATTAACTCCCATATCTACACTTGCCTGTTCAACTTGTCCAATTTGAACAAGTTGAATATCATCCGACTTATATTCACTTTGTTCAATTTGGACAAGTGCTTCCTTCTCCCCGTTTGGCTGAGTGCTTCCTGTCAGAAACATCATTGAAAACAACCCCAAAGCCAGTATGCCAATCACGCTGGCACTCTTTCTTTTCTTCTCTGCAAGCCTAAACATACATGTCCCTCACTTTGTATAAATCTCATAGACCACATGAGCCTGAATCTTGCCCTTTTCCATATTCATAGCCAGTCCCTTGATACCCACCAAGGCATCACCAGATCCGAAATTCTTGAGGAAATTCACCATATTGCCCCAATCCCCGCTGACATCCAGCTCACAGAGCCGTCCATTTTCGTCAGCGTGGTCAGCTGACCCCAAAAGATTCAACTGATTCCCCTGTGCGGCAAAGATAATCCTACTCTTGACCTCCTTGGCCTGTTCTGCTGTCACCGGCCTGAGCTTTTCACTGTTGAGCCTGTCGGCTTTTTCCTGCCATTCCTCTATGGTATGGGTCATGACGGCAATCTGGCCGTGCCTCTCTTGCTGGCTGTGAAAGGTATGAATCGTGTAGCCCGTCATGGCAATGAGGGCCACTCCCAGGATACCAATAACGGCTGCAAAGCCTCGCATCTTATCTAAAATCCCTGCCATTTATCTTGCCTCCCCCTTCTGTACGCTGAGAACTGCATTGATGCTGCCATCCGGGTTTCTTTTGGAGCTTGCAATAGCCACGCCGCTGAAACTATCACTAGCCGTGAGATTGTTCATGTATTTCTGCAATGCTTCCTCATTTTTCGCCTGAACAGATACGTTTGCCCAGCTGCCATCTTCTGCCCCGGCCTGCACTGCCAAGGTTTCAAAGCTGACTTCTGCCGGTCTGCCTGTCATCAGAAGCGACAGTGCCTTGAACGCATCTGCATTTTCTCTCTTGGCTCTATCCGTCACCCTCAGTTCCGTCTCCAATTCTGCCATGCTCTCCTTGGCTGCCTCATAATCCACCACAAGGCTTTCTGCCGGTCTTACGCTTGTCATACAAAGACAGGCCACTATTTCAGCGATTATGACCGTGACCATCACTGCCGTCACTATGGCGATGTGGCTCCGTTTGATTCCCAATGCTTCTGCTTCCATTTGCCCCTCCTATACCGCTTTCATCCATCTTTCCAGATTATTGGCCTTGACTGTGCCCAGCACCCAGCCAGTCGCATTGTATAGGCCAAAGTTTTCCTCTTCCACCAACCGGCAGAAACCAGCCAGCTGACGGATAGCCGCAGAAGTCAAGACTTCCGTTTTCTCTAAGTCCACCTGCACCTTCTGGCAGCCTCTTTTCAGACAATCCTTCAGTTCTGCCTCTACCTTGGGGCAGATGGTAAACATATACGCCCCCGGCACCTTTATGACAGCCTTGTCCTTCTGCTTGCTTACAAAACTCAAAGAAGATCCTCCCCCTCTATGATTACGCCGTTCTGCTCCAGCATGAACCTTGGTACTATATCCTTGATTTTCTTCGAAATATGCCCCGGCTTATATGGCCTTGTGGCACAAAGGGTGACACTTTTGCCGGTCACATCTAAATATAGACATTCCACCGCCATGAGCATGGTGAAATAGCCTCGACTTTTTTGGGTTCCTTTGATTATGTCTGCCCATTCCTTTTCCCGCTGGTGCTTATCCCTGGCCATCCTGCCAAGCCTCTGCCGATAAGCCAGCACATCGAACTCCTTTGTATCTGCCGTAATCTTGACGGTAATATCTGATTCAGTAGCCACAAGGTCAATATCTATGGCCACCTCTTCCGGGCTTTTCCGGGCGTACATGGCAGCATTCTGGACTGCTTCCACTATGGCCATGGCAAAGTGACCTTCCCTGTCCCCCAGTGTTTTATCCAAAGTGTCCTTTATAGGTGGCAGGGCTTCTTGGAAGAACGCATCATAGCCCGTCATGTGATAGTGCTGTATCTCTCTGTCCTGCAAAAAACTTCCTCCTTACGGCATCCACGTTCCTGTGAGCAGGGGAATCACCCTTGCCGTGATATTTGTAATTGGCACCGTACCTGTGTACCTGCCATCAAAACTTCTTGGATTAGTGCCTATGGGAAGGAACTCTCCTTCCGGCACAAGGAAAATGCCCCGAAGAACCGGCATCGGTCTCCCCTCACGATCTTCCGAGTAGGCCTGACCGATATATCTTCCATTTGCCTCGAACTGCAAGGTGTTCGGCTCTATCTCATAGCTTTCCCCGGCCACAGCCCCCACCTGCTTCAAAAACCTCACTCCGGGAGAAAGCCAGCCTCGCTCAAATGCCACATCCGTAATTGCTTCCGTTGGCTCAAAGACCACATAATCCCCATCCTGCAACTCCCGCAGGGGCATCCGCAGATAAAGGCCACGGGGAAGGCTGTCAGTATGGTTGTAGTAAAGCACCCGGTACTCTGCCGGGAGCCTGGGCACATAGGATAAGCACCGCCAGAGGCCAAGCACCACTACAAAAATCCCTATAACCACCATAAAACGGTGAGATTTCTTCGATGTATCTATCCACTTCAATTCCTATTCCCTCCCGACTACGCTTTATAGTCTAGTGGAAAATTTGCTTCGCAAACTCTTCGATGTTTTACTCAAGCTACAGGTGAATGAATATAGTTATTTTTAATTTGGGATGAATTTCATCCCAAATTGTTTTTTACTTTTGGGATTGACGAAAATCCCTAAAAATGAGCATAAAAAAAAGTGCCCCGTCGGACACCTTGATTATATTTTGAATCATGCTATATATTTTTTGCCCCCATCCATGGCTTTTGAACTTTCTTATCTACAGTTATCCCCTTCAGTCCATCGCTAGGAAGTCATGGTCAGTCTCCCCGAAAATGTAATTATCGGATAAGAACTTTAGAGGGCACAGAGTCATACAGCCCAACACGCAAACCAAGAAGGACGGGACTATTAGTGTTGTAGCCCTTACAGTCTCCAAGAAACTCTTTCCTTTTGCTGCTTCTCTCTTGAGTACTATCCAAAGTAACACCAGAGGAACGCAGCTAATCAGAAGCATTGCCAGCCTTAACATCCTCCCCTCCCCCAAAGAGCGAACAAACATATTTTCATACAATGTTTCCGCCGTGTCACTGGTTATGATGTAGGTAATCACAACGTACAGGCAGAGGCTCTTATGCTTGAAGTATTGATTGAACCGCTTTCGGTTATACAAAACAGTTAAAACCAAAGCAGGTATAAGGGCGACGGGTCCGACAACTATACAGCCAGCCACTATCACCAAGGCACTTGACACAACACAAGGCAATGTCCTGATTAGGAATGACCAGACCCCGTTCATCATATATAGGCAGATTGTCAAAATAAAAAAAGAAATATGCAGAACTAAGCCCACCTTGGACCATAAGTTGCCCCATCCCTGCCCCAATATATCGGTTCCCAGCATCATGAACGACGTTAATTTTATGACCACCAGAAACAGCAGATATTTTCTATATCGCTCTTCTTCCGTAGGAAACCTTCTTTCCAAATCCAGCCAATCTATCAATCTTTGCAGTTTTGTCTCCAATTGCAAATCTCCTTCCCTTAGGCAATATACTTCTGCACCACATCCATGTAGCTTTTGAGGTGCTTATGGACTGTAGACAGTGACACGCCACATCTTCCGGCTATCTGGCTGACATTCTCATTGCTGTGGCAGATTTTCTCGTTTATCACCTGATACCGCACATAGTTCCTGTCCTCTGTGTCTGACTCCCTATAGGCCGCCTGTACCTCCATGAGGGTTTCCAGCAGTTTTCGGTATCTCCGGCGTTTATCCACCAAGGAAGCCAGCCATATCTTGTTATACTCCAACTTTTTCGTCTCTTGAAAAGTGTTTATACGCAAATCAAGAAGATGAATCATGTTCCTTACCACGTTAGGACGGTAGATATCATCCCCAGTCAGGGTATAGCTGTTCATGGTGGCAAGAGCTTGGAGAATGAAGCGGTTCCACTTATGCAGCGTGGCCTCACAGACAAACAGCTCTATGGCAATCCTATGGAAGCTCTTGTCATCCCGGTATCTGGCCTTGACGAAATCCCTCATTTCCTGTGTCAGCCCCATGATGACAATATCCACCATGGCCATGTTTATCTTGTATCGCTGGAGGCTGAGGTAGGTCTGGTAACGCTTGCTGTCCTCCGGCTCCAGCTTGCAGAACCGTGCCAATTGCCCCAGCTGGACTAATTCCTTCTCGCTGGTCTTGAATCTCTGGATAAGTATCTGCTCAGCCACATACAGGCCAAGGTCTGGATTGATGGCGTTCATCGTAGAATGTCCTCCTGCTTCTGCCGGAAACTCGGCGTATCTAACTTTGCCATGTGGCACATTTCTTCAAAGCGTGATGTTATCCTGGCTGACTGCTTCTCATCTATTGGCTTGCCCTGTTTGTCCCTTATTACCAGATAGGATTTCATTTCAGCCATGGAATTGTTCGAGGTTATAATGGTCTGCAAGTCATTGGCATAGCGGTAATCAACCAGCTCTTGCAGGATCCCCACCGACCACTCCGTCCGATTGCTGGCTCCCATATCATCCAGAATCAGGCATTCGGCTTTCTTCACAAGCTCCAGCAACTCACGGCTGTTGCCACCCTTTTCAAAATTTGCCTTGATCCCACTGTATAACTCCGGCAGAGAGACAAACAAAACAGGCAGCCCCTTTTTCAGCCGCTCATTGGCAATTACGGAAGTCAGCTTAGTCTTGCCAGTTCCGCACTTGCCCCATAGATAAAGGCTCCTGCCATCCTGCACAGCCTTTTTTGCAAGGGCTACGGCCCGCATATTGCCCTGTTGTATTGTGAGGTCTTCCCATGTGTCTTCCCTGTATTTCTCAGGTATATGGGCAGCCTCCATCAAGGACTTGAGTTTCTTATCCCTGCTCTTTTGCTGTGTGAACTTGCAGTTGTTGAGAGCCAGATGGACTTCATCATTCCAGCACTCAGCTTTTACCATGAGATTTTTCCACTTGTCCTTGTGCTGGCAGGAACATCCCTCGCAGCAGCTGCACTGCTCCTGTGCTTCCTCCACCTCGGCCAGCTCCCGGTTGTACTCCCGAATCTTCGCCTCGGATAGCTCATACACACCCTTGAGTGGCCTTGGGAAAGGCACCACTTCCCCCTTGGTAAGGTTATCTAGGTTCACCCCACACTTCCGGGCTGTAGAGCGTACATACTCCCTGATATCCCAATCCTCTATGCTTTCCAGTGCTTGCATGGCTATCCCCCTATACACTGATACCGACACGGTTGAAATATTCCTGGGCATTTTCCCCGGGCAGAGGCGGTGGCAACGGATTACCATCATCATCGTATACTTCATCAGGCTCCGGGGCATTCTCTGTCATAGCGGGCTTATTGTTCATAGCAACTGCTCTTGGAGCTTTTTCCCTCCCTTCTTTGTTCCAACGGCTTAGAATAGCCCGCAGATACTTGACACTCACCTCGCCCTTGGCAGACAAGGCAGCCTCTGTGATGGAATCATTGACCTGCTCTGCCTCGTACTCTTTGCAGAGCTTCGCCAGCTCATTGGTGACTACCGGTCCCACCATGGGGGAGATATTATCCCGATAGGACAAGATGATCTTCTGCAAGGGGTCATCCTTCGGGGCTGCCCCTGTGGTAGTAGTCGTAGTATTTTTTTCTCTTTTCAGTCTCTCTATATCAGTATCACTATATATATCAGTCTTATTATGTTTCACTGGTGAAACGGGGGATGTTGCAGGGGTGAAACGGGTCGTTTCATCTACGGAACGGCCCGTTTCACCCCTGCAACGGGTATTCTTACTCTTGAAACGGGGTGTTGCACCAGTGAAACGGGTAGGATTATACTTTGCGCCCTTGATGCTCGTGAGTATTTTCGCCTTGGCCTCATCCATGGAAAGCCTCTCTCCCCTGGAATAGGCCTCGGCAATCAGTTCCTGTGCCTCTTTTTTCAGACGATCCATACCTGCCTTGTTCAGACGCTGCTCGAAATCGTGCACATCAGCCATCGACTTCGGTGGCTCTATGCGATTGATATATATCTTCTGTGCCCCGCTCTTGTCAATCGAGATTGTCTCAATGAGGCCGTACCTTATCAGGTTCTGGAATTCCCGGCTTACAGTAGACTTGCTTATGGCCAACAGTTCAGCCATGAAGCTGTAGCTGAACATCAGGAAAATATCGCCGTTTTCCTCAACCCAGCCGTTATCCCGGGACAATTCCATGCGGTCTTTCAAAAAGGCATAAATCACTTTGGCCGTCAGGCTCAAGCCATCAAAGCATTTATAGCTGAAAAGGCTCTTGGCCAGCTGGTAAAACTGCTCATTATCAATGTCCTGCTCTTTGAATCTCAATCCATCATACCCCTTCATAAAAGCGACAGAAATCATTTCCATAAGTCCAGAGGATTCATATACTGATACGAACCATCGTCCCCTCTGGCAATAAGTTCCAGATGCAAATGCGGCCCCGTCACGTTCCCGGTGGCTCCCACGGCTCCAATAACCTGCCCTTGGCTGACACCATCGCCTCCATTCACATAGATGGCCGACAGGTGAGCATATCTCGTGTAGGCATCCACTGCCGCATGGTAAAGCATGACCTGATTGCCATAGCCATCGCCGAAATTGCCACACTGAACAACCTGCCCATCCCAGAGAGCCGGAACGCCGGAGCCGGTTTCATAGCCCAAGTCTACTCCAGCATGAAATTTCCATGTACCGGTGAGAGGATGAACCCGCCAGCCAAAAGGCGATGTCACAGGCAGGTCTGCTGCCATGGCAAGGCTGGACATCCCTGCCATGATAGCCACAAACAGGACTGCTATCTTTCGTTTCAGACTCATGACATAGCCTCGATTGCAAGGGCAGCAGCAGCCCTTCTCAAATCCCAGAGAGCAGCTTCGGCATTATCTTCCTTTGCCTTGGCCTCTTCCATTTTCCCGGCAGCTTCCTCTACAAGCCGTTGCAGCCCCTCTCTGACCCACTGCCTAGCCTTCGCCTCAGCTTCTGCCATATCAACGCTCTTAGAGGATTCTGGGGCCTCCTTCGGCCATTCTTCTGCTTCAGATGGATCTGATTCATCTTCCTGCGTATTGGCCGCAGGTTCAGCCACAACCTCAATATTGTATGGCTCTTCGTCAGCCTCTGCCTCACCGGGCTTCTCTTTTCTCTGTACTTCTGCCACTGTACCTGCGTTTTCTCCCGTTCTCAGTCCGGCAATATAGGAGGTCTGCTCTTCATCTGACCTATAGGCCAGCTCGTAGAGCACAGATTTTCTCATCAGGCCATCTTCGTAAGCTGTTCTTGCTTCCGGCACCAGATTTTCCAGCATGGTAATTCGCTGCAAAGAGGATGGGGATATGCCCATTATCTCTCTGGCGAAATATGCCCGGAAGTCATTGAGGTGCTTCCCCTCTTCCTTTACTGCCTTGGCCTTTTCCCACAATTTCCTAGCTATAGGCCGCATGGTAACAACTTCATCCAACTTCTCAAAGGGCGTTTTCTCCCTGTAGTCGTTGGCACCAATGATGTTTATGGCCTCTATGTCCTCAGCTGTCAGCTCTTCCGTACCGTCCAAATCCTCTCGCACGATACAGGGCATGACCGCCTTATCTATCTCTCCCTGCTCTAGCCGATAAAGCATGGCTGCCCGCCGTCTTTCCCCGGAAATCAGGGTGTATTTCCCCGGCTCATCATCCTTTGCCACTACTTCCAGCGGCGTGATATGGCCGGTAATCTTCATCCGTGTAGCAAGTTCTTCGACTTCCCTTATCCCGTAGAAGTTCCTGGTGTTGGGTACGATGTCATGAGCGTCTATCAGCTGCACCTCATAGGCACAGTCCTTCAGCGTCACATCCACATTCCTCTGATGTCCTAATATGGCCAACAAGTCTCCTGAGTATCTTTTCATCCGTTCATACCTCCGACATACTACGCTATACCCAGATATTCCCTAGAGAAGTCATATATATCCCTGGCTATCACGCAACTGGGCGAGACTTCAAAAATGCTCTTCTTACCCTGCCTTGCCACATTAAGGGAATTTTTTGCTTCCTTGTTGGCATAATGAATCTTGGTTCTAAACACCGGGAGATGCTTGTTCTTCATCTCGTCAATGCACTGGTAGACAGCCTGATGACCGCTGAAAGCGTTTACGAGAATCCCCGAAAGATTGAGGCCTTGGTTAATCTTCTTCACCTGCTTAATCTGTCCCATAATCTCCTTGGCACCGGCCAGACTATCCTTTTCTGGGAAGGACACGATGATTACATCATCGGTGATGGATAAAGCATTCAGAACTGACATATTGATGTCGGGAGGATTGTCTATAATGCAGAGGTCATATTCCCCGGCTACCTCCTGCAGCGCCTCACGGAGTATTACAGCCTCATTACAGCTACCCCCTTGCATCAGGAGGGCATTGGCTTCAATCAGCCCCGTATCGGCGGCAATAAGATCTATGCCCTCATAGCGGGTACGCTGGATCACCTTACGCACAGGCACATCCCCCATGAGCACATTGGCAATAGTGCCATGCTGCCGGTCTGCCTCAAACCAGTCAGAGGCATTGCCCTGTTTGTCGTTGTCGATGAACAAAATTCTGATACCACTGTCTCTGAACATACAATAAATGACATAAGCAAAATTGGTAGATACCGTTGTCTTGCCCACTCCACCCTTGAAATTTACGAAACTGATAGTCTTCATAGACCTTTGCTCGCCAAAATAGACTTCCCTGTCCAGCACCGGCTTGTTGAAAGAACTTTTGATAACATATGCTTCTATTTTCTCATGAAGACATTCCAGATAATCCAACAATTTGATAAGATTTTTTGTTTCTTCTGGTGCATACTCCACAGTTGGGAGTATCATGGCTATCTGTTTCAGTAGTTCTTTGGAGTTGTTCTGATACTTGCCTATAATCTGTGCCAGGCTGGAAATATCATTCAGCTCAATGATTTTCTCCAGTTTCTGGCAGCGATTAAGCAACTGACTGTAAGCCTGGCGAATCTGCCCATCCTCTAATTCTTGCAGCGATATCACTTCTTCGGCCATTAGGTCACCATACCTTCCCCGTTAGCATTGTTCATCTTTTACATAAAAAAATGTATTTGCACGAACAGAGTTTATCACTACCTCATTAAAAACCTCTTAAAAATTGACTGTAAATTTCATGCAATTAAAAATTTAATCTGCTTTTAATCATTAACTGCTATACTTTCTTAGCACCTAGAAAGGATATAAAAACCATGCTATTAAAAGACAGGATAAAGCTCGTGCGCACAAGCCTGCCGGGAAAAATAACACAGGAACAATTCGCACGGATGCTGGGCACATCCAGACCTGCCATTACCAACTACGAAAGAGGGGCTGTCGTCCCCAAAGACCACTTCTTAAAGCTTATTTGCAAGGAATTCCATATAAACGAATCCTGGCTGAAAGACGGCCTCGGTGAAATGAGGTCCCATGATGACAGCACCTGCCTTGATAAGGTAAAGGCTATTTCTGGTCTCCCTGCCGAGTGCCATAAATTGATAGACTATTACTTGTCCATGGAGCCGCCTGTCCAAAAAACACTGTTGGCCATGGCTAGGGAACTGAAAAACAATGATATCCACCGGTATTACCTATACTGCCGTGCCCCTTGGCTTGACGAGGCAGACCGGGAAGATATACTAAGAAAAATGCAAATTGTGGAGTCGGATCTCATAGCTGAAAAAGAAGCGAACCGTTTTAGGTGAAGGTTTACGATGCTTCATGGAATATACTCCGCTAAAAAATTCGCCGGGCGAATACTTTAGTAAGATAAAGTATTCGCCCGGCGAATTTTTTACTGCAATGAACAGTTACCCGCTATTTTATCACAAAGAACATTATACTTGTCACCACTGTGCCCTCTGACCCAAGTGATTGTCACGGAACGTTGCTGTGTAACCTTATAGTACTCCTTCCACAAGTCTGCATTGGGAATGAATCTGCTATCCCAGTCCAGGGCTTTGATTTTACGAAGTTTTTTTGGTTTTGCCACCTGAACTAATGAATTGGCATCTGTTCTGATCTCTACCGTTGCTTTGCACCGTACATCTATCAGTCGAAGTGCTGAAATGATAGCATATAGCTCAGCCCGATTTGAATCACCAATTTCCTTGGCTATGCCGCCAACGTAGAACTCTGCTCCTGTCACGCCGTCTATAATAACTGCCGCATATCCTGCCCTCTCACCCTTATGGCATGAGGCATCAGTATAGATTACCAATCTATGGTTAGTATTAATCCTACAAAATACCCAGGGGTTTGCTTCCTGAGCCACCTGATGCAACATATTTCTTAACTGCCATTTTCTGTATATTATCAAAAAGATAGTCGGGATATATTGGCTGATCCAGCCTTTTAGCCTATCTCTCAATGGCTCTATTATTGTACCATCAGCTTCCTGATCACCTCCACTTTGCAGCCATTCCCTTGCTCCCTCTTCCGTATAGAATACTTTTCCCTCGCTATTCCTATACCCTTGCAGCTGTGCTTGATAATCATCCAAATTGCGGTAAATGCCAGGCTGCTTTCCTTTCTTCACCGCATAATACGTTTTTTCTTTTGGAAATGCCTCAGGATCCTCCAACCACATCTCAGCCTCCGTATATGATTGGAACCCTTTGGTAAGAACTACCCCTTTTCTCTTGGAAGCATACTTGAATTCTATCAGTTTTCTATATATCTTTCCTTGGCCGTTCTGATACAGCACCGCATAAAATTTCTTTGCCATATTATTTCCTTAACGTTCAGTTGACAGTTCCTGCTCACTATTCCCTGACCGCAGGTACTCCTTGTATTCTGCTGCCATATGATAAAATGTGCCCCTTTTTATTCCTGTGGCCTTCATGAAATCCCTGGCTGTGATTTCTCCAACCTGCCATTTTTCATAAAGATCCGTCCAGTTCTCAGGATACCTGATTTTACGTCGGCCCAGTCGTTTGGATTTCTCTGCCCTAAGCTCTACCAGTTTATTCTTAGGTTTAGAATATACCTCCATCAGCAGCTGGAGAAAAAGGTGATTTGTTTCCAAGTCAAGTTTTGTCATCATCACCGGATAGTCCAGTACTAGGAGGACTACTCTGGTTTCCAGCAATTTTCTCAAGGCGGCAGGTATATACTCTTTGCCAGGACAAATACTTTCTAAAGACTTAACCAGAAGAACCGCAGAATCATTGCCAACCTCTGTAAGCAAATTATTATACACCAGGAAGTCCCGGGTAGCTTCCTGGTGTACCTTTACTTCCATGACTTCAAGGTCTATTTCCTCTAAAGCACTTTGGAAAAGATTCATTTCCTCATCTTCATGTCTGTATATGTGTACGCAATAAGTAATAGTTAATTCCCCCTGAACCATTTATGAAGTTTTGCCAGCCAGCCGTTGTCCTGCTGGAAGTCTATACCTGCATATTTGACAATAGCAGAAAGTTTTATAGGCAAGGTGGAGCCTACACAGGTACGGGCCGTATCCACCGGCAGCTCATTTTTCAATGACTCAATATCCTTAGGACTTAGATTAGCCTTGCTCAAATCCATCAGCAGCAAATCTTTTTCCTTATTAACCGTAAAAACCTCCGGCGCTATAGCATAAGCCTGACGTATGATATTGACCGCTTTGTCTGCCTTGATAGCTTCTCCCATGAAATCCTGCCACAAGTATACCCTAAGTTCTGGCGGGAGTGCTATTTCCAGTTCGTTGAATATCTCCATCAAAGTCTCAGATGACAGCTTGAAAACATCCGGCCTGAGGTCAGAACTATCCGTGCCCTCATTTTTGATGTTATCTATTAAGTGCTCCACCTTTGGCATCATGTAAGCTAAATACTTCCTGTACAGCGAGGTTCCCATTCTCTTCTGGAGGCTGTGCAATGAGCTGTCCTTCTGTATGGCTGCATCATCGGAGAGCTGGTTCCTGATGTTGAAAACTATCACCCGCTTGGCCACATCAGCTTCCACTTTCTCTGATTCATTGGATGTCAGAATATAGCAGCCATGATTGATCACTCCTGCTCTCAGAAGAGTATCCTCATTCTTCACTATGTCTTTCAGGTACTTGAGACGATTGTTAGTAACATCATCAATCAGTATAGGACATCCCTTTATCTGAAGCAAATATTCCTCGAAGGATTTAGGTGATATTACACTAGGAGGAAGCTTGGCCAGAGCCTTGCCGAACATCATGCATTGTATAGTCTTGACGATGGAGGACTTGCCCCCGTTCTTCCCACCTCTCAGAATCATGTACATGGGAAACGGACGGCCCACGGAGTTCGCTGGAGCTATTTCCCGATAACAATACCGCAGCGGGGCAATAAAGGGAGCGCTGAACATATATATAAGGATTTTCCAGTAAGTAGTTCTCAGCTCTGCCGTGTCACCGGTAAACTCCTTAGTGCCTTGCATATATTGGAGCAGATTCTCTATATCCTGCCTCACATCATCTTCCTCGGGCTGCAAGTCCATTTCCTTTTCTGCAAAGGCAGCGGTCTTTTTCCTGCAATCTACCAAAAGCTCGGGATTGAGGATGAGTTTTCTGGTCTTCTCGCTATGCTCTTCCTTCATGACCTGCTTCATCCTGGTAACCTTTTTGGGATCAATAGTAATAACATTATCCTTATCCGGAGCAATCCCTGCTTCATTAAGCCTCCTGGCCCACTTCTTTACATCTTCTGTGGTCTGGTAGATATACTCCTGCTCCTCCCTGTTTGCCACATCATGGATGACAATAGCCTCATTATGCTGGATGAGTTTCCTGAACACCGGCAGGTCATCAAGATTCTTGCCATCATTACTGATCTCTTTGGCATCAATGCCTATTTCGTCAGAACTCTCACGACGTATATCTTCAAAAATTCCATAATAGTAATCAAACAGCTTCTTCGAATCAACATAAGTGTAATTTTCCTGCTGGGATCCATCCCAGGCACAGGTCGAAAAGTTGGCCGAAGTAGTAATTACCCTACGTCTGCCGTCACTTGCCTTCAGCAGATAGACCTTGGAATGGGAGCCATTGGTCACATAAAAATGAAAACTTCCGTCCTCCACTCGCTTCTGCAATGCTTCGTTGCGGCTAAAATAGCCAATATCGTACTGTTGCTTGGCAAAAATCTGCGCGGGGAGTGCGTGAATCTGACTGGGACTGCCGATAATTACCTCCCCATGCTTGAAATGCTCCATCACATCCTCAACCTGCTTAACCCCCACAGAATAAGTCATTGCATATAGCTCGTCGAACCCGGAAAACAAGTCCTGCCAGAGCATTTCTTCAATACCCACCAAGTCTGCATGTACCACTGGCAACGCTTCCCTATCAAATAAATCCTGATCTCCGCCGTCAATTACACGAAAGTCTTTCATATTACCTTCCACCTTTCAGACAACGTAATGAATAGTATCAACGGCTGCCGTTTTAGTTGATTATATCAGTATCTAAAAATTAAATCAATAAATAGACACAAAGTAGACAGTATATAATATCCAAAGCATAAACTTAATTAAGTTTACTTGATTTTTAACTTTATACATGTTATTATTCATACATAACTTAGTTAAATTTCAAAAATTTAATTATACAAAACAAGGAGGATGTGCAGAATATGGCTGAACTTACCAACAGAAAGTCCTTCACCACCACCCTCTCCAACGACAACGTGGAGAAGCTGAAGACTCTTTCCGAAAAGAAAGGCGTACCCAAGACCAAGATTCTGGATGATGCAGTGAACACACTATACGAAAAGGAGGAGAGTATGGAACAGGAAGCCAAGAAGCATAAAGGGACCGTCATTTCCGTCTGCAACAACAAAGGCGGCGTAGGCAAGACCACCAGCGTGGCAGCCTTGGCGGACCTGCTGGCCAAGAAAGGCAAAAGCGTCCTCCTCATAGATGCAGATCCCCAAGGAAACCTGTCTAACACCTTCAACTACATGGGACGCGGCCAGAACCAGATTCTGGAGAACTATCTGGGTACCCTCTTGAAAGACCGCATGAAGGCTGTGCAGGAAGATGACCCAGACAAGTGCGTGAAACTTGACTACTTCATCCTGAACTCTTCCGAGTTCCCCCGTATCGACCTCATCTGCTCCGATATCCGTCTGGATGGCACTTACGCAGAACTCAATGCAGGCGGTGTACGCTACTCCTACATCATCGCCGACATCATCGAGGAAGCCAAGGCCATGGACAAATACGACTACATCCTCATTGACAGCCGTCCGGCCATGAACAACGAGGTGGCCATGTTCCTCCTGGGCACTGATTACGTCATCATCCCCGTGGAACCTGCCAAGCATGCCATTCTTGGCGCCAATGCCATGGCCCGCTTTGTCCTCACCACCGCCAAGCAGCGCCCTGGTCTCAAGATTCTCGGTGCTTTCATGACCAAGGTGGTGGACAGGACCAAGTCCTTCCACGATTTCCTGCCCATGGTGCAAAATGGCTGGGACAAGATGCTCTTCGAGACCCGCATCCCCTACAACCAGGATGTAATCAACTCAGAGAACCTCAGTGCTCCCGTGACCTTCCGCAAGCCTGCCTGCAAAGCTTCCAAGGCTTATGTAAAACTCTGTGATGAGGTGGTGACTAGAATTGAGCAGCAATAAGAACGACATGATGGGCATTTCCTTTGTTGACCTGTCCGGAAACACAGAAGACACCTCAAATATGCCCGTAGGAGTCAGCAACCGCTTTGAGGATGAAGAATTCAAGGAAATGACCCGCAAGAGGCTGATGGGACAGCAAGCAGCCTCTGCACCTAAGGAGGAATCCTCTACAGTAGAGAACGCTGAAGAAGCGCGCGAAACCGCCGCCAAGACCGACAAGATCCTCACAGACATTACTGGCAGCACCGGTACTTACGCAATTCTTCCACTCGATTCTCTTGCCCCAACCCCTGAAGCTTGGAATCAGTTTTCCACCATCTCCAATGAAAAGAAAGTGCTCATGGCCGACAGCATCTATCGCAACGGCCTGCAACAGCCCATTGTGGTGCGTGCCCTTGACGAAGAAGGCACCTCCTACCAGATTTTGGCCGGCAACACCCGCAAGAGCATCTACAATGTGCTGTATGAACTCACTGGCGACGAGAAATACCTCTCCATCGAGTGCAAGGTTTACGCCTTCGGACAGCTTACTGATGACCAGGCCAGGGAAATTGCCTCCGACACCAACTATGTCCAGCGAGCCAACCTCACCAGCCGTGACAAAAGCTTTGCCGTACGCACTAAGCTGACTATCCTCAAGAAACGCGGCGAAAAGCAGATCCTTGAAAAGGCCGCAGAGCAGATGGGCATGAAACGCACGGCTGCTTTCAGCTGGAATAAGATGGCCAGCCTGATTCCTCCCCTGTTTGATATGTACGATGAAGGCAAGCTTTCTCTGAAGGCAGCCACCCGCATCGCTGGGTGGAGCCAGGAGGTGCAGGAAGAACTCTACATGGAGTCAGAGCACTTCACAAATGAAATCATCATGGCTATCCCGGCCAAGACACCCTCGGAAATGGTTCTGGAAAAGTTCCACGAGATATACAATGAAAGCCAGAAGGAGCAGGAAGAAGCCCGCAAAATTGGCTCTATTGAGTCCATAGACGAAAATGAGGACGGATATACCATCCACCTCTCCGGAAAGGCTCCAGAGGCGTCTCAGCTTGTTGTGATGTACTTACCAAATCAGAAAGTCACCGCCTTCAGGAAGCAATACCAAGACTATATTATCGAACCAAGCAACTGATCTATGAAAAAAGAACTGGCCCCACACAGGTCAGTTCTTTCACGTCTATGCAATAAAATACTTTTGTGGTGGGTTAATTTGTCGGAAGTAAGCATCACATTATAGGCTAATCAGAGTTCAGTTTAACTTATCAACAGGCTGTGGATAAGTCAGAGCCTTTAATTAAGCCATTCAGCAGACTTATGCACAATCAGTCTGTGTATAAAGCGACAAATTATACCACCAGAAAAAAATAACCGACAAAAATCCCCACCATAAAATATTTTCTGCCTTATTTTCCCCTCAAATGACCGACAAAACATACCACCACAAAGCAATTTTCGACCAAATCCCCCACTACAAAAAATCCAGTCAGTCCTTGTCACAGCTAGCTTCTCAGGAAATTTCCCTGCCGCTTGGAAACTAGATACCGACAAAACATACCACCACAACAGACAAAAACACCCACCACAAGGCAGGATACACCGACAAATTCCCCCACCATAAAGCCTATAAAGCCTCTTAATCCTATGTCATACAAGGAGTTTCGCCTTGTTCCGACAAATAACCCCACCACAATCATTTCTCAGACAAAAGCCCCCACCATAAAACCATATTTAACAAGCTATGAATCCCCTCCATGCCTTGCTACTACTGGGATGGAGCCACTTCCGACAAAACCTCCCACCATAACGTTCCCTATATATATTATTATATGTTTATCATATAAACATAATAATATATAAGCTACTCTTTTTCGGTGGGAAATAGTCATTGCGTTATTCTACCACAAAAGGTATAATAATAATCAAAAATGGTGCCTCAAGAAAGGATTTACATCTATGGCCTCCAAAAAAGGGTTCATCATAACTACACCTCCTGATTATATATACCAAACTCTTGATTTCGATACACCTACCAAGTTTGCCAACGAACTCATGTTTGCCCGGCACTCTATGAAGGAAAACGAATTAAAAATTTGGCTTCTGACTATGGCATCCCTAGCAAAAGAAAACTACATCACAAACGAAGTGATGTACGAATACAACATTTCTCTTCTTGCAGATAAGCTAAATATCAATAAGGACAAAGGCTGGCGTACCATCATACGTGAAGCCATCGATCAGGTATCTGACAAAAGTCTCAAAATTGTCAAACGCTACTCTAATGAAGAAGATAAGCAAAACTGGAGTAAGGTCCCTCTTTACGACGCCGTTGAATATAACGATTTCAATGATACCGTCTCAGTGTCCATAAACCCCAAGATGCTACCGTATTTGCAGGACTTCACAGAAAAATTTACTGAAGTTGATATTACTGAAATGTTAGCTATACGTGGTATCACCCAACTTAAAGTATTCATGGTGGTCAAAGAACTGATAGCCGAGGGTACCTACATCATCAGCATAGAACGCTTCAAGGAACGGCTTAATATGCCTGTCACCTCATATCCAAACTTCCGTGACTTCCAACGAGATGTGCTCAAAAAAGCTGAACAGCAGATTCGCAAAAACACTTCCCTTAAGCAATTCCACTTCTCCCATGATGGCAAAGGACGCAGACCAGCTGTCAACATCTCCATTCATCTTACCGATGTAGAAAGTAAGGTATTGCCTGCTCCTAAGAAGGTTGTCACCCTTGAGGATAAGATTGCCAGCCTCGACGCGGAGCATCTGCACCTCTTTGATGAATATTCATCTTTTGGCATCAAGCCGGAAGCAGCTTGCTACGAACTTATTAATGGCAATGGCCTGGACGTACTGAAAAGCAACTTGGCTTACTATAAGGAGCAGCTAAAAAAGAGAAAGCCGGAGCAGGAGCCTCTTAGTGCAGGTTATCTCATAACTTGTGTGAAAAAGGACTATGCTAAGTCACGGCGCAAGACATGGCTTCGCAAGGCTGAAATGAATGGAAATGCGGAAACCGAAGTGCAGCAGACTGATATCAAACTGGAGGATGTCTATAAAACCTGCAAGAACAACGCCGGTGTACTCATAAAAAAAGGAAACATGAAGAAGCTTCTTGAGCTTTTTGACACGGCTGAAGTCTCCATGGAGAACATGGCCACCAACATGGGGCTGCCCTTTGATTTTGAGGAAGCCCGCATCACCATCCAGAAGCGCGACCTCAGAAACAAGGAAACCATGCTCTTCCGTGAGCACCTGGCTCAGAGGCTTATGTCTGGTTATATTACAATGGACAGCATTATTTAAGCTGATCCAGCACTATAAGGCATAAAATTATTCACCGAGCAAGTACTTTATCTTACTAAAGTATTCGCTCGGCGAATTTTCTCTGTATGCTATTCTAACCGACAAATTTACCCACCATAAACTTTTTATAAAATGTATTCCACAAATTCGCTCAGCGAATACTTTAGTTAATGAAAGTATTCGCTGAGCGAATTTTTTCTACATCAATGGATTATGCTTACAACAGTTTAGCTATCAGATACTGTTTTGCTTTGAACAGGTTAGTATATTTGGTTAAAGTCGCTTAAGATGGAAATTTTCTCTCATTTTTAGTATACTATTACTAACTGTTATGGTAACGGCGAAAACAAAAAATTTGGAGTGAAGGCATATGGCAGACTTTGCACCTGGGATGCGTGTCATTATTCGTGATGAGGAATGGATGATAAAGAAAGCGGAAAAGAACTCTATGGGGGTGTATGCGCTGCACTGCTCAGGGGTGTCTTCTCTGGTCAAGGATAGAAATGCCATATTCATGGCGGATATTGATGAAATCATTCCTGTGGATCCCACCAAAATCAAGCTGGTAGTGGATGAGTCGCCGAAGTATCGCGATACCCTGCTATATCTGGAGAGCCAATGGAGGCAGCGGACTCCCACGGACAATGACATACATGTAGGCAACAAGGCAGCCATGGATACTATGAACTATCAGCTGGAACCGGCTCAGATTGCTTTGAAGCAGTCTCGTCAGCGTATCCTCATAGCAGATGCGGTGGGCCTGGGCAAGACTTTGGAAGCCGGTATCCTTATGAGTGAGCTTATCTTGCGAGGCAAGGGTAAGCGCATACTGGTGGTAACGGGCAAATCCATGATGACCCAGTTCCAGAAGGAAATGTGGAACCGCTTCACCATTCCTTTGGTACGTCTGGATTCCAATAAAATCAGGCAGATTCGTGCAAAGCTGCCTTCAAACTACAACCCGTTCTTCTATTATGACAAGACCATAATCTCCGTGGATACCTTGAAAAACGATGTGGCCTACCGTAAGCACTTGGAAAGTGCCACTTGGGATATTATCGTCATTGATGAGGCACAGAGCGTGGCTACCCGTGGAGAACGGAACTCCCAGCGGTCCAAATTGGCAGAACTGTTAGCCAATCGGTCTGACACAATGATTATGCTCTCGGCTACTCCCCATGACGGTAGGGCCAAGAGTTTTGCTTCTCTCATGAATATGCTTGACCCTACAGCTGTTGCTAACCCGGAGGACTATACTGCCGAGGATATCAAGGGGCTTTTTGTCCGCCGTTTCAAGAAGGACGTCAAGAATCAGATGAGCGGTGTGGTGCTGGAGCGTCATCTGGCAGAGGAGAGCTGCCAGGCTACAGCGGAGGAAGAAGCAGTATACGACATTTTCACTGCCCTCAAGCTGGATATGGATATAGAGAGCAAGCGAGGGAAGGGGCAGCTTTTTAAGACTGCTTTGGAGAAGGCTTTGTTCTCCAGCCCGGCAGCATGTATGAAAACCGTCGAGGTCCGGTTGAAGAAACTGAGGAAGAAGTACGCTGATGATGAAATTAGGGATATCCGCAGCCTGGAAATTCTTTATGGGGCATTGGAGAAAGTAACTGCCAAGAAATTCTCCCGCTACCAAAAGCTCTTGGAGCTGCTGGGCAGCAAAGAGTATAACTGGAATCGTCAGGCTGATGATGACCGTATCGTTATTTTTACCGAGCGTATAGATACTATGGAGTATCTGTATAAGAATTTGTCCTCTGACCTGAAACTGAAAGCAGGAGAAATAGAGAAAATCTCTGGGGCTATGAGTGACGATGAACAACAGCGTATCGTGGAGAACTTTGGCCGGGCCAAGGCCAAGGTGCGTATTTTGGTGGCCTCGGATGTGGCTTCGGAAGGTCTGAACCTTCATTACATGAGCCATCGCATGATTCATTTCGACCTGCCCTGGTCTTTGATGGTGTTCCAGCAGAGGAATGGACGTATAGACCGCTATGGCCAAACCCAGAGACCGGATATTCGCTATCTGGTCACGGAGACTGACAATGAGAAGATCAAGGGCGATATGAGGCTCTTGGAGATCCTCATAGAGAAGCATGAGCAGGCAGAAAAGAACATTGGTGACCCTGCCACTCTTCTGGGCAAATTCGCAGAGGAGGAAGAGGAAGCTGTGGTTGCAGGGGCCATTGAAGATGGGCAAAGTGCCGATGATTTCGGCAAAATGATGGAAGACAACATAGCGGAGTTCAATCCTCTGGATGCTTTGCTTGCGGCTGCCACTGTTCAGCAGGAGGAAAAGCCCAAGGTCAGCGATGAAGAAACCCTGTATAGTGACACGGAATATCTCTTCCAAGCCATGAAGTATTTCAACCAGAATGAGGACCATTCAGTTCAGAAGTTGGAAACGGTCAAGGGCTTGGAGATTGGGCTCAGCGAAGATATGCGGCATCGTCTCTCCGCTACTTTACCCAAGGAAGTAGTGGATGTTTTTAAGGACAAGAGCTATCTGCGTCTGGTCAGTGACAGAGAGTACTGCATGAATGAGGTCAAACGTTGCCAGAAGGAAAAGACCGAACAGATTTACCCGGAGGCACAGTATCTTTGGCCCCTGCATCCCATCTTTGATTGGGTGAATGATAAGGCCAGCCTTATCTTCAACAGGGACGAGGCGCCCTTGGGGGTTATGTCGGATCTTCCTGAAGGAAATATCATCTTCCTGATGAACGGCAGCTTCCCAAATCAGAAATCAACTTCACTGGTGGATGAATGGTTTGGGCTTCGCTATGAAAAAGGAAAGTTTGTGGAGGCTATGCCTTTGAGGGAGGCCCTTTCTTATGGCAAATTGCGTTCCGGCAAGGATCTGCCGAATCCTATAGACAGGGACAACCATTACAGCCAGGAAAAAGAGGTTTGCCAGGCTTTGCTTCCCGATGTTGTGAAAGAGGCTAAAAAATACCTGTCGGGCTTTTATGAGAAGTATCAGGATAAGATGAATCCTAATATTGACGAGGAGCTTAGCAAATTAGCAGGACTTGAAAAAAGGCATAAAGCATATACTCGTATCAGGTATAAATATAGTGAGCGTAAACGCGAAGAGGAAATTAGAAGATTGGATGTCCTATTTGGAGACTTTAATAAATGGGTAGAAGAAACTATGATGATTAAAGACACTCCCTACATTCGTGTGATAGCAGTTTTGACGGCAAGGGGAGGAAAGCAGCGTGGCTAAAGAAATAGATTTGACCGGCATTGACAATGTCAATGAATATTATACAAACCATTATCTGAATACCATCTTTGCCGAAAACATCGACTCCCAGATAAAGGTATACAAAGAAACGGCCAAGGAGGAAGATAGCAAGACGCCTTGGTCTAAGCTGAAGGCCATGGTTCACCACTACTATGCAGCCCATGAGCATTCCAGCCGTGAACGTTTCAGCGGGGAGACGCTGGAGCATATAGGGCGTCTGGCACAATATTATCTGGAGGCTCTGGGCTATCCTGCTTTGCAGCCGGAGACTGTCACGCTGGATGGGGATATTCCTGTGCCTGTGGCCTTGGAGATAAAGAAGGCAAGTGGTGCTCCTTTGTTGTGGGTGCTTTTGTCGGCCAGCCATGACTTATCTGCCAGTGTTATGGCCGGGCATTTTTTTGATGAAAGTTTAGGAGAAATCAGCCTTACGGAAAAGACCAATGAAGAGTTGGTGGGCAAAATCCTCTTTGACCAGCAGGAACCGCCTCGGTGGCTCGTAATCATCGGCTTGAAGGAAATTGTGCTGGTAGACCGCAACAAGTGGGATTACAAGCGAATGCTTTCCTTCGATATGGAAACCATCTTTAGCCGCAAAGATGACAGCACCTGGCAGGCTATGTCCGTGCTTCTTCACCATGATAGTCTTTGCCCTGCAGAGGGAAAGTCTCTGCTGGATGAGCTGGATGAGGAATCAGAGAAGAATGCAGAAGGCGTTTCCGAAGACTTGAAGTATGCCCTAAGGGAGAGCATTGAGCTATTAGGCAATGAAGTTCTCTATGACTTGCGGGTGAACAAGGGCCAGGAAATTAAGATGGATTCCGAGTTTGCCGGGCAGCTGACCCTTGAATGCCTCCGTTATATGTACCGTATGCTCTTTGTGTTCTTTATGGAGTCCCGGGAGGATTTGGGCTATGCTCCCATGAAGGCGGCTTCATATGTCACAGGGTATTCTCTGGAGAGTCTGCGTCAGATTGCCGAGCAGATTTCCATTCAGCCGGATGAGAAGGTGCTGGAGGGTACTTTCGTAGGGGATACCCTGGGGAAACTCTTCGATATCATCTATACTGGCTATCCGGCAACTGAAGAGGGACAGAATAAATGGCTCAATCTTAATAGTCACCGGGATGATTTCCTGCTGCCACCTCTCAAGGCACATATCTTTGACCCGGAACGCACGAAGATGGTGCATGAGGCCAAGCTGCGTAACAGGGTCATGCTCCGCATCATCAACCTTATGAGCCTTACCCGTGACACAGGCAAAAAGAATGCCCGTCGGGGGCGTATTTCCTATGCCAATTTGGGCATCAACCAGATGGGGGCCGTGTACGAGGCCCTGCTTTCCTATCGTGGTTTCATTGCGGATACTGACCTCTATGAGGTGAAAAGAGCCAAGGACAAGTTCAATGAGCTTGATGTGGGCTACTTCGTCAAGGCTGAGGAGCTGGACAATTACACGGAAGATGAACGTGCCCGCTATGAGACCGGGGATAAAAAGGGCCAGCTGAGGGTATATGAAAAGGGAACCTTTATCTATCGTTTGGCCGGACGTGAGCGTGAGAAGTCTGCCTCCTACTATACGCCGGAGGTGCTGACCAAGTGTCTGGTGAAATATGCCCTGAAGGAACTGCTGGTGGATAAGTCGGCTGATGAAATCCTGAAGCTGACGGTGTGCGAGCCTGCCATGGGCAGTGCGGCCTTCCTGAATGAAGCCATCAATCAACTGGCGGAAGCCTATTTGCAGGCACGGCAGAAAGAACTGGTAGAGCAGGGAGAAAAGCCCATCGCCTATGATGAGCGGAAAAAGGAACTGCAAAAAATCAAGATGTTTATCGCTGACCGCAATGTGTACGGCGTTGACTTGAATCCCACCGCTGTAGAACTGGCAGAGGTGTCCCTGTGGCTGAATACCATTCATGAGGGTGGCCTTGTGCCTTGGTTCGGTACTCAGCTGGTAAATGGCAACTCCCTTATTGGAGCAAGGCGGGAGTGCTACCATGTGGATGCCCTCAAGGCTACCGCCAAGGGTACCCGCTGGCATGAGAACGCTCCGGAGCGAGTGAAACTCACGGAGAGGAGAGGCCCAAAGTCGCAGGTCTATCACTTCCTCACCGGCGACCCGGGCATGGCAAACTATACGGATAAAGTCATCAAGGACTTGGAGCCGGAGAACATCAAGAAAATCAAAACATGGCAGAAGGGATTCACGAAGCCCTATGACGGTGATGACATCAAGGTCATGCTGCATCTGTCCCAGAAGATAGATGACTTGTGGGAGCAGCAGGTGGAGCTGCGGAAGGAGATAGAGACAGAGACAAGGGATAATCTCTCTATCTACGGTCACAAGGATGACACGGTGGACAGTCACACCTCCATCCGCAGAAAGGACGAAATCTACCGCAAAGGCTATAAGTCCGAGGAACAGAAGAACGCCGGGCCTTATGCACGGCTTCGATTTGCCATGGATTATTGGTGTGCTCTTTGGTTTTGGCCTATCGAGAAAGCCGATATGCTGCCTACCCGTGACGAGTTCTTGGCAGAGATGGGCTTTATTATCGAGGGTGTGGTGAATACAAACAGCAATATTGCTGCTATGACCGACGAAAACTATCAGATATCCTTGTTCAACCATGAGATGAGCAAGCAGATGAATCTCTTTGACAGTCAAAGGGAAGAAGCCCAGGATGCCATGATGGAGAAGATACGGAAGTTCTATCCCCAGGGCACTGTTGTGGACTTGGAGCAGTTGATTACCCTGTTCCCCCGGCTGGCTCTGGTGAAGGAGATAGCTAAGAGCAACAAGTTCCTTCATTGGGAGCTGGAGTTTGCGGATATTTTCAAGGAACGTGAGGGCTTCGACCTGATGGTGGGAAATCCCCCTTGGATTAAGATAGAGTGGAACGAGCAGAGCCTGCTGTCTGATGCTAACCCCATGTTCGCTGTGAAGAAGCTGTCGGCTACGGAGACAACGAAGCAGCGAGCGGCAGCCTTGACGGATGCTGAAGCAAGGAGAATGTATCTGGCGGAGTATGTCGAGCAGTCGGGGTTGCAGAACTTCTTGAATGCTGTGGAAAATTATCCTCTGCTTAAAGGTCAGCAGACTAACCTTTATAAGTGCTTCTTGCCTTTGGCATGGAATTTGTGTCGGGATAAGGGCTTTAGCGGTTTTGTGCATCCGGAGGGAGTCTATGACGACCCCAAAGGTGGTGCACTTCGGGAAAAATTGTATCAGCGAATACGCAAACATTTTATGTTTGCGAATGAGCTGAAATTTTTCCACGAAGTGCACCACCATACTACGTTCTCTGTGAACGTGTATGGTGGTCCACGCAAAGCGATAAACTTCGACACTATCTCGAACCTTTATGCCGTGTCTACTCTGGACGAGTGTTACGAAGGGGACGCAAGTCTGCCTGTGCCGGGGATTAAGACGAAGGATAATAAATGGGAGACGAAAGGTCACCCAGACAGGATAATTAAGGTTCATAAAGAGGAACTAGTTACATTTGCAAAGTTACTTGATGCTAGCGATAAGTGGCAAAGTGCAAGGTTGCCAGTGCTTCATTCTAAACAGTTAGTGGATGTGTTGGAATTATTCAGCAGACAGGATAAAACGCTTGGTGACTATAAGGATGATGTTTTTTTTACAGAAATGTGGCATGAAACCAATGCACAAACCAATGGCACTATAGTAAGGAAAGTGAGCTTTCCAGAAAATAATTGGGGGATGATATATTCGGGGCCACATATAAATGTTGGTAATCCTATTTTTAAGTCTTCTCGTAGAATATGTGAGTTAAACAGTGATTACGATGTTGTTGACTTAACGAATATAAAGGAAAATTATAGACAAAGAATAAATTATATACCTGCTTGTGATATGGATGAATATAAGAATAGAATTCCCAAAACACCATGGGGGAGTTTGGCAAATAGTTTTTATCGTATTACGATTAGGGAGTTGTTTAATCAAGGTGGAGAACGAACTTTTATAAATGCAATAACTCCTCCCGAGTGCGGAAACATAAATTTAGCATTCAGTGTTAGCTTTAATAATTCACGATTACTGGAAGAATGTTCTTCGTTATGGATTTCATTAGTATATGATTTTTATTACAAAGTTACTGGAACGGGTAGAGTAAATAACAGCAATTTATACCCACTGCCATGTGTTAATGTCAACGAAAGTCAAATATGCAGAACGATGTTGTTACAGTGCTTAAATCAATCATATAAAGAACTTTGGCAGAAGTGTTGGCGTGACAGTTACGCCGCAGACACTTGGGCAAAATCTGACCCTCGTCTGCGTCCCGAGCGGTTCACCACCCTTACCGACAAGTGGACTTGGGATACTCCTCTGCGTACCGACTACGAACGACGTCAGGCTCTGGTAGAGCTGGATGTTCTTACGGCTATGGCCCTTGGGATGACCCTTGACCAGCTCAAGACAATCTACCGCATCCAGTTCCCCGTACTCCAATCCTATGAAGCAGATACTTGGTATGATGCCAATGGCCGCATTGCCTTTACCATCAACCGCAGCCTAATCGGCGTAGGCGTTGATCGCCCCACCTGGGAAAATACCCTCCAGCAGCTGAAGCCCGGTGAAACCTACTGCAAGACCTACACCGACGACACCCAGCCCGGCGGCCCCGTAGAACGCACCATCGAATATGTAGCCCCCTTCGACAGATGCGACAGGGAGGAAGATTACGAGACGGTGTGGAAATTCTTTAGCGAGAAGTATGGGAAATAATAACGCTTATTGGTCTCTGGACATTTTGCCCTAAGTTGTTTATAATGGTGTTATATCAAAAAGGATTACCTTTTGTATGGGCACCGTTGCTGACGGTGCCCTAGTTTTATATATCTATTTGTTTTTAGTATGATGTTGGAGGCAAAGAATGGATATAGTAAAACTGCTCTTAGAAAAGAGTCAGGAAGCCTTTATAGTAGGAATAGAACTTTATAATAAGCCAACTATTCACTACAGGGTGGAAGGATTCAGCTTCTTTATTTGTAATGCTTGGGAGCTTATGCTAAAAGCATATTTGGTGCGTGAGAAGGGCGAACAAGCAATATACTATGATGATAAGCCTAATCGTACTATCACTTTGGATAATTGCATTAAGAAGGTCTTTACTAATGATAAAGACCCATTGCGAAAAAATTTAGAGCAAATAGTAGAGTTGAGGAATACTAGCACCCATTTTGTTACAGAGGAGTATGAACAGATATATGTGCCTCTTTTTCAAGCAAATGTCTTTAACTATATAAGGATTTTGCTGAAATTATTTGAAGTTGATATTACGGATAAGCTGGGGAATAATTTTTTGACTTTATCTGTAAAGATGAATGATTTTAGTGAAGAAGCGGTAATGGCACGTTATCCTAAACAAATGGCTATGCATATTATCAATGCTATGGGGCAGGTTGGAAAAGAAATACTGAAAGAGAATAATGAGAATTATGCTATTCATGTTAAGCATGATTTTTATATAACCAAAGATATTAAATCAGCGACAGCAAAAATAGCCTTTACTAAGGATGCACAACAGGCTGGTTTTATATTAAAGGAATTGCATGATATGCAGAATGAATGCCCGTATACGATGAATAAATGTTTAGACCATATCAATAAACGTATAAAAAAAGGAAAAATTAATTTTATAAATCCTGCTACACCTAATGAGGATAAAAGGCATACGTTTAATCGATTTTGTTTTGGTTTGTTTGAAAAATTCTATAATCTTAAGGCTGATACAAAATATTGTTATGTTTACAAAAGAAACCAAAATCCAACATATACATACAGCATGGCTGCCATTGACATGATTTTTGAACAAATAAAAAGAGACCCTGAACATATTATTCAGAGTCTTCGTGATAAGTTGCCAAACAAAAAGGGAAGTCAACCCCAGGGGCAAAGGAATTCTAAGCCATAAGCCTACTCCCATTCGGGAACCCAGCCATATCCTTCACAAGTTGACTTCGTTGTCCATATTCTGACATATTAGCAGTAATTTGTGAAGCTACATATTTAGGAAATATATGGCTTATAAGCTGATTTACGACCTTATAAGGCGTCAAACAGCTTTTTTCGTAGTTTTTGATGGTTGTAAGACATAGGAGAGTGCGTATGCTTCCATCTATTCTGGCAAAACAACTCCAGCAGGGGATCCGGGATTACATAGAGACTACCTTTCCCATGACCAATGAGCCCTTTGCTGATTCCCTGGCTGCCATGTTCGATGGCCATGATGCTGTCTATCATGAGCCTTACATATCGGTGAAGCTGCCCTTCCGCACGGCAGAGACCATGCCAGACTGCTTTGAGGGGGTGGAGCTGCCTTTTATGCCCTATGTCCATCAGCAGAAGGCCTATGAGAGGCTGACGGGAGAAGATGGACGCTCTACCCTTATCGCCACTGGTACCGGCTCAGGCAAGACGGAGTGCTTCCTGAATCCAGTTCTGGAATACTGTTATAAACACAGGGGAGAGCCGGGGATAAAGGCTCTGATTATATATCCCATGAACGCTCTGGCCACTGACCAAGCTGGACGTATTGCCAAGGCCATCTACAGCAGTCCTAAGCTGCACGATGGCACTGATACCGCTATTAGCGTAGGTATGTATGTAGGCGGTGGTAAAGGGAAGGGCGCCACCATGATGATGGAGCCGGACAAGGACGCAAATATCCTGGGGGTTATCACTGACCACGAAACCATGATAAATCAGCCCCCAGATATCCTGCTGACCAACTACAAGATGCTGGACTATCTGCTGGTACGCCCCAAGGATGCCGCTCTCTGGCAGGACAATACCAATGTTGAGACACTCAAGTACATAGTGGTAGACGAGTTCCACACCTTTGACGGTGCCCAGGGGACGGACCTGGCTTGTCTGCTGCGGCGACTGAAGGCACGGCTCAATACACCGTTGGGTTATCTTTGCTGCGTGGGTACTTCCGCTACCATGGGTGACAAGAATAGTGATGAGGATATCCGCAAATATGCTTCAGATGTCTTTGGAGAGCCTTTTGATGAGGAGGCAGTCATCACCGAGGACAGATTAAGCCCGGAAGAATACTTCGCCGATGCAGAACGTAAATATCTGTCCCTGCCTGGGGCAGAGACTGTGGAGCAGCTCAATGAGTTTTCTGCTGCCGATGATGAAAAGGACTATTTGCAAGCAGCAGCAGAGGGATGGCTGCCGGAGTTGGCGTGGGATTTTAGCGACGAAACCGAAGCCGGGGCACGTCTTGCCTTGGGGGAGGCTTTGCAGCAGCATGGCTTCTTTCAAGATGTATTGTGCCTGATGAGGGGCAATTACTGGCAATGCCAAGGACTGTATCAGGAACTTTTGCGCAAATATCCTGTGATGGAAACTTGGAAGGATAAAGAAGCGGGCTTCAATTCTTTGTTTGCGCTTGTTTCCTATGCCCGCAGGGGGAGCGAAGAGCATCTGAGGCCGTTCCTGTTTGTGCAGGTACAGCTCTGGATGAGGGAGTTGCGCCGCCTTTTGGGGAGAGTGTCTGCTCATAATGTGGACTATATGCTGTCCCTTGATCTCAATGAACAACAGCGGAAGTCCTACCTGCCTATTGTCAACTGTCGTGACTGCGGCGCTACGGGCTGGGCGGGGATACTGGATGAAGGCCATCATGCCACGGTCAAGAATCTGGAGACTTTCTATAATCTCTTCTTCAGCACAAGTGACAAGATCGCCTTGATGTATCCAGGCGTTGATGGGCAGGGAGATAAGGACTTGCGTCCGGCCAAGTTCTGCCCAAATTGCCATCACATTACTTACGAAGAAAATGAAACCCATTGTCCTGATGACAATGGGGAATATATTGACGTGCTGATACCGCGTCTGAAAACCAGCGGATCTCAGAAGCATCGCCAGTATGAGTGCCCCTTCTGCGGCAGTCGCCGTGGCGTATCCCTGATGGGCCTTCGGAGTACATCTGAGATTAGTGCCAGTCTGTCCCAAATCATGGCCTCGAAATTCAATGATGACAAAAAGACCCTCACTTTCTCCGACAGTGTGCAGGATGCGGCCCATAGGGCTGGTTTCTTCAATTCCCGCACCTGGCGGTTCGGCCTCAGGGGAGCTGTGCAGCGTTATGTGATGAACGGAGGTGCAGGCCAGTCCCTGGCAGAGTTTACGGAAGGGTTTCTTGCTTATTGGCAGGAGCAGATGAGCCGGGAGAAGTTTGTCAGCTTCTTTATACCACCCAATCTCAAGTGGACCCAGGGATTCAAGGACTTAAAGGAAAAAAGAGCGCTTGGTACAGACAAAGCAGCCAATGACCTGCTTCGGGATATACGCCGTCGTATCAGCTATGAAATCATGCTGGAGTATGGTGTCACTAGCCGCATCGGCAGGACACTGGAAAAGTCCGGCTGTTCATGCCTGACTTTTGACAGGGCTGATATCAATAGTCTGGCTGAAAAGGTGCAGGAACGCGTCATCAATGAACTGGGAGTTATGAGCTACGCCCAGCCCTTTGATTTCCAGCGGATGGTTTATGGTTATCTGGACATCATGCGTCAGCAAGGGGCTTTTGATGATGGTGTGTTCACTAAGTACTGTCAGGAGGATGGCAGGCCATATTTGATTTCCAATGATTACTATAAGTGGTTACCAGGAGTGAAGTCAGGACGCAATACTCCAAGATTTGTTTGCAAAGTGGAAGGTAGAGCCAAGAAGCCATACTACTTCGATACTCTGGGGGATTATAAGTATACTGCCTGGATAGAGAACTGCGTGGAGGAAACCGAATTTACCCGTGAGGATTTATCCCGTGAGGTCAGTGAGATAATCATGGCAGAAGCCTTGAAAATGGATATAGTCCATGAAATGCCTGGGAAGGACGGCAGCATCAAGATTTTCGGCCTGAACAAAGAACGTGTTTATATCTCTGACCAGGTGGCCACGGTGAAATGCGACAAGTGTGGCAGCGAAGCCGAGTGCAGCGCAGACTTTATAGATATCATGCAGGGGGCTATCTGCTCACGCAAGGGCTGCGCGGGATACATGCAGGAGTGTGAAGCAAGCGAGTTGGGTTATTACGGCGAGCTGTATAGTTCCGGGGATTTGGTGCGTATCCATGCCGAGGAACACACGGGACTTCTTGAGCGTGAGGCTCGGGAGAAAGTGGAAAATGACTTCAAGCGCAGCCCAAAGGATGGAAGGCAGGAATGGGATCCCAATATTCTGTCCTGCACGCCCACTCTGGAAATGGGTATCGACATTGGCGATTTGTCCTCTGTGATTCTCTGCAGTATGCCACCGGGACAGGCCCAGTTCCTACAGCGGGCTGGCCGGGCCGGGCGTACGGATGGCAACTCCCTAGTGCTGGCGGTGGCAAGCACCAGGCCTCATGATTTGTATTTCTACACCGAGCCATTGGAGATGATGCAGGGCAGTGTCAAAGCCCCTCACATTTTCCTCAAGGCTTCGGCTGTGCTTCAGCGGCAGTTCATGGCCTTTTGTATGGACAACTGGATAAAGAGCGGCGTGGCCGAGGGAACAATTCCCAGAACCCTGGGGAATGCCCTTACAAATGTCAAAAACAAGACGGCGGACGGTTTCCCAAACAACTACCTGAATTACGTACAGAAGAAGCTGTCATCCTTGTTCATGATGTTTACCAGCATGTTCAAAGGCGATCTGGATGACCAGGCTGAGGCAGAGCTGCGGGAATTCGCCAAAGGGAAAGGGCTTGAAGAATCTCCCCTGCAGGTACGTGTACTGAAGAGCTTTAAGGAAATAAATGCAGAGATTGACAGCATTGATGCCAATATCAAGGCCCTGAAGATTCTTCAAAAGGAATATGAGAGCAAGCCAAAGGATAGCTCCTATGAGGAAGAAATAAGGGGACTGCAGCGGGAACGGACAGCTTTGGTGAATGTCAAAAGGCAGCTGCGCAATAAAGATATCTTCAATTTCCTGTCTGATGAAGGTCTGCTGCCCAACTATGCTTTCCCGGAAGAAGGCATCACCTTGAAGGCTGTGCTCTTCCGGAAGGAAGAGGAGGACAAGGAGAAACCTCAGAAAAAGCCCAAGTATAGCAACTCTGTTTATGAGTACAAGCGGGCAGCTTCAGTGGCTATCAGCGAGTTTGCTCCCAATAACAGCTTCTATGCTGGTGGTCATCAGTTCACTATTGATCAGGTGGATATAAATACCGCAAAGCCGGAACTGTGGCGTCTCTGCCCCAACTGTGCTCATGCTGAGCAGGAGTTGACCATCAAGAACAAGGCAGCCTGCCCCCATTGTGAAAGCACCATGTGGGCTGATGAAGGCCAGGTCAGAGAAATGCTGCGGGTGAATATGGTCTATTCCAATATGGATATGGACAAGAGCATCATTGATGACGGAAGCGAAAATCGTGAAGTCAGGTTCTACACGAAGCAACTTTTGGTGGATGTGGACGAGGATAAGGACATAGAGAAAGCCTATGCCATGAACAATGATGATTTCCCATTCGGCTATGAATTTGTCAAGAAAGCCACTTTGAGAGAAATCAACTTTGGCGAGGCTGATGTGTCCAAAGCGGAGGAACTGACCGTCAATGGTGTATCAGAGGCCCGGAAGGGATTCATTGTATGCAAACACTGCGGCAGGATTAAGGATAGCGAGGGGAAGATAAATCACGCTCCCTATTGCAAGGCCAACAAAAACGAGGCCCTGCAGAAGGAAGCAGAGGAAGAGTGCCTGTTCCTCTATCGCGAGTTCACAACAGAAGTGTTGCGACTGCTGATTCCTGAAACAACTTCTGTTGGGACGAAGGTAAAAACGGAATCCTTCACTGCGGCCTTCATGCTGGGCATGAAGGAGTATTTCGGCAATGTGGATCACCTGCGGGCCAGCATTTGTGAAGTGCCTGTAAAGGAGGGAGATTATCGGAAGCAATATCTGGTCATCTACGATTCTGTTCCCGGCGGCACAGGCTATCTCAAGCAACTTATGCAGCATGATGATGCCTTGACGAAAATATTTGAGATGGCGTTGCAGGTACTGGAGAATTGCAGGTGCAAGGAGGACGAGAAGAAGGACGGGTGCTATCATTGTCTCTATGCCTATCGTCAGAGCAAGAATATCGGCGAAATATCCCGCCGTGAGGCAATGAAGATGCTTCATTCTATCCTGAGCGGCAAGGATAATATTGAACCCATAGACTGCCTGGGCAGCATCAAGACCAATGATCTCTTTGACAGCGAGCTGGAGCAGCAGTTCATCGTGGCTCTGGGAAAGATGGGAAATGAAGCACGGCAGGTGGATGTGCAGCAGGTATTGGTCAATGACAAGCAGGGCTATATACTGAATATCACCATCAAGGACAAAAACGGACAGGAAGGACAGACCTATTCTTGGGAAGTGGAGCCGCAGGTAAATCTGGACAGCATGCAAGGGGTAAGTGTGCCCTGCAAGCCGGATTTTGTCCTTTGGCCTAACTTTGATACCTCAGATGGAGAGCACCTGCCAGTGGCCGTATTCACCGATGGTTTTATGTATCACAAGGACAGGGTGGCTGATGATACTTTGAAACGTGAGGCCATCCACCGCAGCGGCAATTTCCGTGTTTGGTCCCTCAGCTACAAGGATGTACAGGAAGTCTTCCATGTGCAGGATGACTTTGCTACCAATACGCTGGATGCGAGCCAAATGCCCTCCGGCGACAGCATGTATGAACCCATGGTAAAGAAAGCCGGTGCTTTGTCGCTGAAGCCTGCCAAGACTAAGGCATTTGAACTGCTCATGGCATACCTGACCTTGCCCGGGGCCGAGTCCGAGTTCCGGGGGCAGGCCAGGGCCTATGCCATGTCGTTACTGGACACCGGTAAGATGACTTCTGCTCTGGATTTCAACAGTTGGAGCAAGAAGATTGAAGACATAGGGGAGGACAGCCATTTCCACGAGCTGGGCTTTACCTTCGGGCAGACTTTGTTCGGCTCATGGAAGCCACGGGCTAATGGAGCAAATTTCACTTGTCTGGCCGGACTGGATATTGCGAAGGGCAAGAGTAGCCCGGAGCAGTTCGTGGTTGCTGCAGCCATAATGGAAGATAGGCCTGACCTGCGCTCGGAGAAGTATGAGTTGGAGTGGAATGGGTTCTGGCATTTCCACAACGTCATGCAGTTTATGGAGAATTTTATCGCTGTTTCCGAGCTGGGACTGGTGAACAAGACTTATCTGGCCTTGCCTTTGCCAGCACTGGAAGATACGGAAGCATCGGATGTGGGAGAAACAGAGAAAAATGGGTGGCATGTTGCATTGGAGGCGCTGCGTGAGTTTGCGGATGAGGCAGAGCTGGCATTTGTCGCTTCCCTTAAGGACAGAAATATTCCCATACCTGATGTCATCGCTGATGAACTGGTAGAGAATGGCAGGGTGCTTGATATGGTAGAGTTGGCCTGGAGTGAAAGGAAAATAGCCTTTATCCTGAGCGATAGTATTGACGCCAAGGAAAACTTCCAGAAAGCGGGATGGAAGGTCTTTGACGAACAGGCTGAAAACGTAGAAGAAATATTTGTGGAAAGGGCGTGAGTAAATGCAGGATGTAAAAGTAGTCATTGGTGATACATTTCTCGAATCCTTTGCCAGGTTGCCATCGCAGGCGCAGAAGCATACATCAGATTTCCTGGTGAAATTCCGTAGCAATCCTACGTCTGCAGCTATTCACTATGAAAAAATAGCCAGCAAGCTGGATAAGAAAGTCTGGTCTGTGCGTGTGGATGATACCTATCGAGGCATAGTCATACGGGAAGAAAATACAGGGGTGTTCATGCTTATCTGGGTGGATCATCATGATGAAGCATATAAATGGGCTGCCCGTAAGCGCTGCAATATCAATCCCTTTACCGGGGCTATCCAGCTCTATACGGTTCAGGAGATAGTGGAAACAGTAAAGGCCTCCTGCATTTTTGGTGAAGTGAGCAAAGAGGAGTATCTGGAGCTGGGGGTACCGGAAGACCAGCTGGAATATGTACGTTCCTTGACTTCCAAGGAGGCATTCGTAGCCAGCAAAGGTATTTTGACTCCGGATGTATTTGAAGGCCTCTCCTGGCTGTTGGAAGGCATTCCCGCCAGGGAAGTCATTGAAATGCTGCAGGCAGAACGCGATGACAAGGTACAGAAAGCAGGTGACCTGAGAGCTGCGCTGGAATCTGCTGAAAATCAGCGGTTCTTCAGAGTAGTGGAAGGAGAAGAAGATCTGCAGGCTATGCTGGGGCGTCCTTTGGAAAAGTGGCGTGTATTCCTGCATCCCACCCAGCGTAGGATAGTGAACAATAATTATAACGGATCCGCCAGGACCACAGGTGGGGCTGGCACAGGCAAGACTGTAGTGGCTATGCACCGCGCCAGGAGACTGGCTGCTGGGCTAAATGGGCACGAACGAGTTTTGTTCACCACCTTCACGGCGAACCTGGCGGCAGATATCCGGGAGAATCTGCGCAAGATATGCAGCAATGAAGAACTGCGCCATATAGAAGTAATCAATTTGGACGCCTGGGTTAATAATTTTATGCGGACGGCAGGTTATGAGGCCAGGATAGAGTACAATGAAGCAGCTTTGCATGAGGTATGGGATGAGGCTGTAGCAGAGGCTATGGCTGATGATTTGGGGCTGTCTGCGGATTTTTACGCCGAGGAATGGGCTAGGGTGGTTATCCCTCAGCATGCCTTGAATGTTGCCAAATATATCAGATGCTCCCGCAATGGTCGTGGCGTACGTCTGGACAGGCAGAAACGGCAGCAGGTTTGGAAAGTCTTTGAAATCTACCAGAGAAAGATGAAGGCAGCGGGGAAACGTGATGTTTATTGGGCCATGGATGAGTGCCGCACGCTTATCAAACCGAAAGATATGCTTTATCCTCATATAATCGTGGATGAGGGTCAGGACTTTAGTCAGATAGCTCTGGAGCTGATACGAAGCATTGCAGGACCATCCCATGCCAATGATATATTTATTGTGGGGGACGCTCATCAGCGCATCTACCGTCACAAGACCGTCCTTTCCAAGTGTGGCATAGAAGTTCGCGGCCGCAGCAGCATCTTACGTATAAACTACAGAACTACTGAAGAAACAAGGGCCTATGCGCTTTCCGTCCTGTCTGGCATAGACTTTGACAATCTGGACGGCGAGGCCTTGGCTAACGATAAGTGCAAGTCACTGACCCACGGCGAGGCTCCTGTGGTAAAGCATTGCCGCTCCGCCAACAGTGAATTGGACTTTATCGTCACACAGGTCAAGGAATTGGAAGCTAACGGCGTACCGTTGAAAGATATATGCCTCACCGCCAGAACCCATGGCATGCTGGACAACTATATCCAGGCTCTCACGGCTCAGGGCTTTCGTTGCTATGAACTGAAAAAAGAGAAAACAGATGACAGACAACAGGACGGTATTCGCCTGGCCACCATGCATCGTGTCAAAGGGCTGGAATTCCAGTACATGTTCATAGCAGGTATGAATCAAGGGTTAATGCCGCTGAAACAGGTCATTGCAACAGATGACCAAATAGCCAGGGAGGAAGCCCTGGTGGCAGAGAAATGTCTGCTTTATGTGGCTCTGACGAGGGCACAGCGAGGGGCATTTATAACCAGCTATGGGAAAAAGTCGGAATTCCTTATGTAAAGTGATATTAGAGAGCTGGCCGTTTTCTCAAAAAAAAGACGGGATCCCAAATTGTGGAGCCCGTCTCTTTTAGATTGTTTTTAACTAATCTTGTTAATTTTGTATTTTTGTTGTTTGTTTAAGTTATAGTTATTGACAAAATCTAAGTCGTCTTCCCATTTGGAGACAGCTAGTGCTTTTCGCTTATTTCCTCCCTGAGTTTGAATATAGAAGTGTAGATACTTAAGTATTTCTGCTTTTTTCATTATCTTGTGGTTCATAATATTGGCTAATATGGCATGTCGTTCCGATTCGGAATAATTATCCTGTTGATTTACAGTGTAACCACACAAACGTAATGGTGATTCTGCTGCAAGATTGAATTGTCCAGTTTGCTTCGGGAAACTAATAAAATCAAGTGATATTTTTCCAAGGAGAATGCGATAACGCTTACGGTACATGTCAAAATCCATTTCATGTATATAGAAACGGTTGCAATTCTCGCAATAATTGACATTTATCCTTATAGGACGGCCGGTTAGACTTGTTAAAATACCTGTAACAGAAATAACGCTGTGTTTATTAATGCACTTAGGATCTTTACGCATTATATAAAGAGTATGTTGAGAACCATCAAAATTGATATTGTCATTAGGCTTTATTTTACGTTTAACTTGATTATCTTTACTGGCCTTTTTTGGAGTGGCTTGTTGTAATAAGTTCGTTTTCTGTTGATTTGAGGTCGTTGTTGAGCCAGTTTTATTTTCGTTATCAGTTGGGAAAATACCTATGGGATTATATGTATCATAATTATATACATTTAAGCAAGAGTAGAGTTCCTCTTTTAAGAGACATTCCTCTTTGCAGGAGTTTGCTAGTTGTGATAAAGAAAGCCTATATAATTCGTCAAAATTTGTATAATGGATACTTGCATTAATTTTGAGCGGGTGCTCTTTTGCTCCCCCAGTAATACTTAGCCTACAGAGTTTGCTATTATACTTTGTTTTTTCGAGTTCACGAAAATAAAGGTGATTTGTCTCGGCAAAGTAGTACAAAAATGTTCTACGTGTGTAGAGATTACAATCAGGAGGATTGAATTTTTTGTTTATGTATCTTTTAAATAATTTTCCACAGAGGACAAAGTTGTTAACATGTTTGCCCTTGAGTGATGTAAAGTCATTTGTTGGTTGGTTTTCTAAATGATTGATAAAAAGGATGGCTATTATACATTTGAATAACGTCAAATATAAAAATGGATATGCTAACGATATATCATTACAAGAAAATCTAATATTTAGATTCTCAATAACACGGTTCTTTTCTGCATCCAAGTAAGAATGTAAATTATTTGGTAATAGCTTGTACATTTCATTGATGTTTAATAGTAATCCTTTTAAATGAAATAACTCCATTGAGTTGGCAACTGTATAACGTCTTAATATATATTCTGTTGCCAAATATTGTGTTACATAAATTCCTGTAGTGTGTAATGCCTCATTAGTTTTATAAATTCCACTGTGGTCACGAGAAAATCTAAATGTAATAGCTTCCTCGATTTGGGAAATGTGGAAATAACTGTTGTCTAAAGAAAAAGTCTTTACTACATTTAATGCGTTTTCTTTATTAGTTAAGATATAATATTTTTTTCCTAAATTGGTAACGCTGAGTTCTCTGGAATAATCGATTGAAAAGAATGGCTTTAATTTATTGTATGTATCGCAAAATCCGAATTTATTACACATTAAAACAATAAGTTTGGGAATGTTGTTTAAGGAACTGTGATGTGTTTCGTCGATAACATCCAAAAGATATTCGTGTATGGAGGTCAAAATTATTTTTTGTTTACATTCTACGATATGTTGAATTTTGCTTGAAGTGATGTTAGGAAACTCTGTGTACAAGAATATTGCGTGTAGCATGTGATAAATATCCATGCCAAGTATATTTGTTATAGATTCATCTTTTAAGTTTTCTGGCAAATAGGGAAGCTTTATTTTTTCCTCTTTAGAAATAATAGAGAGAACTTCTTTCTTAAATTGGTTCATGGATTTTACCCCTTAAAGATTTTAAAATGTATATCAAACAGATATATTATACCATAATTAAACATTATCGTACATATTGACAATCTTTTTTAATTAATGGTAGGATTTAAATAGAGAACTGGCAACAGAGTGCACCAGTGCTGATGTTTAACAAAATTAACTGACAGTAATCGTGAATATGGAGATAAGCGCATGAGAAAAGCAATATATTTAGCAATTTTGATTGTATGTCTCATTTTTTCGTCGGCATATGCAGCAAAGTGGGAACGGTTAGACGTTCCGGTGGGGCATGGTGCTGATGCCTTGATCGACCAGTTTTACGCAGTTGACCGCTTAGAGATTTTGAATAGCTATGAGAGGGACGCTATCTATGGCTTTTACTTCTGGCGAAAAGAATTCTATTCCAGACCTGAAGATGGGAAGGGACAGGTTGAATATAAGATTTACCTATCACGTATTGATGTGAGAAAAAAACCGTGGGTAATCTATGATTCACTGCTTTATACGAAGGTTTGGTTCGAGCAGCCAATTGTTGAAGCAAATCCGCAGTGGATTAATCGTGGTTCGGTTTCCTCTGATAATCCTGAGAATATTTTAATAGCAAAGCAGGTTATAGGAAAAACCAATGAATTGGTGCGTCAAGATAAGGTGAAGGCAAGGAATATCCCCATCCGAATTCAGACAGCATTAGTACCTGAGGATATGAAATAGACTATTTTGCATTAAACATTAATCTGTGATAGAATTTATTGATTATGAAAACAGGTTGAGCTCATGATGCAGGAGGAAAAGTATTGAGGGTATTGGTTGTCAATCGTATGCCGTACCTCATGTTGGCTAAAAATTCCTTCTTTAGGGGTAACTGTGGATTTGTTGGAGCGTTCATGCTCGTAAGTGCCTTTCTGAGCTACATGGACGGCAGGGAAGCAGTTGAAATCTGCCTGGACATCATGCTGGGTATCTGGCTTTGCTACTTAGCTGTCCGGGCATATGGCTCTGAATCTCAGATGTACAAGCATATATGGGGTGAGTCCTACCACAAAATGAAGAAGATAGCCTTCAGCGATTCTGCTTCTCTTTCAGAAGATGAAGTCGAGATCCAGAGGAAGTATTGCGCCGCTGAGTATACTGGCACCTTTGAGATTGGAGTGACAGCTATGGCCATAGAGGTCTACTCTTCCCAGCATGATCTGTTCGAGAAGACCTACAACAAGGAGCATAAGATAGCGGCGTTATTTGGTAACATCGCCTTGATTGTTATCATACTTAACATAGTGTACTGTATTGCCACATATATTTGAAAATCTGTGTAGAAAAATAATTTTCACTACAGGAGCGGCAGGCCATGCTAAAGAAGTTGACCAGCAAGAATATCAATAACAGAGCTCGTCCCAGGCTCTCTGAAGTCATGAAGAAGGCTATCGTGTGCTGGCTTCTTGACGGAGAGATAGCGAAAAATAAGAAGGATGACCAAAGCCAGCTGACTGTATTGGCTGAGTACACAGGAACGCTGTATAGCTGGTACGAGCTTATTGTGGACTCTCCTGCCATAGTAGGTGAGTCAGAGTATTTCTGGAATATGAGGCTTACTCAGAAAGCATTGGATTCTTTTGGAGAACTACTTACGGAGAAAGCGCCGAAACGTAAGGAAAGTACCGGACGTCCCAAGAAGTATGGTTTGCGAGCCAAGATGCAGGCTATGAAGCTGAGGAAGGAAGGTAACTCCATCAGGAAAATAGCAGAAATCATGGGTGCCAGTACGTTCACTGTGCAGAGATTACTGAAGTAGTGATAATTATATATCAGCACAAGACAAACAAGTCCCCTGCAGTGCAGAGGACTTGTTTGTCTGTATATTATGGTATATGTTGACGTATTAGCCAACCAGCACCAGACGCTCGATGGAAGCGTACTGGATCTTTGCGCTGGCATCCGTAGGCTCGCCCTTGATGACAGCTTCTTCAACGAGGACCTTATCGGCAATGTTGACGCGGCCGGCGGCGCACTCATCCTCAATCTTCTTGAGTAGAGCCTTACGCCCGGCAGCGGTATCAGCGAACATCTCATTGTTGTAGCGCACGTTCATGGATGCAGCGCTCTTGTTGTCGTCGCAGTTGAAGAATGCATAGACGTACTTCTTCTTGGTGGCAGTGGCCTTAGTGGTAGTTGCCTTGGTAACAGTAGCCTTTGTGGTCTTCGCTGCAACCGTCTTGGTCTCTGAGGCGGCAGCCTTCTTCGTAGTGGTTTTCTTAGTAGTAGTAGTTTTTTTGGTAGTAGCCAAAACATATCCCTCCGATAATGTTACATTTGCATATCCCGAAAAGGAATTATAGCATATTTTCTCGAATACAGCAAAATATGGTTGATTGTTAATAATGAGCAGTCGCGTTACTCCGCCAGGTATTGGGACGGGCTGCTAATTGGCTATCGCCAATCAATTAAAGTTTAAAAAGGAAAAATGATAGATGACCGAACTCATGTTAAAAGCTTTTGCCATAATCTGGCTGATTCTATCCGTCAAGCGTATGATCAGCAGAATCAAGATTCAAATGATGGGAGAAGAGGCTGCCAAAGAATACCTAAAAGAACTTGTTGAAAAGATGATGGATATGCTGCTTATGCTGGAGGGGCTGCCAGTACAAATAGTGACTGTTCTAGTTATGTTAATGCCTTTACTGTCATCATTACTTAACTTGGGAGGGCTCTTCTTCGCCGGCCTATATAGCAGACCAGAGAACATAGACAGAGCATGCATACTCTTTTTTGCTATCATTACGGTAGCTGATTATGTCAGACAATACCCTGGGCTTGTTAAGATTAAGCAATATATAGAAGATGCACTTGAAAAAGAAGTGATGCAGCGCAAGATTCTCGAGCTCGTGGAACATGAGCATAAAATCAAAGGAGTAGGAGACATGGCCTCTATCGGCGCCGTTCTTGGATCGATGTACTTGTGCTTCATATTGTTTGTGCCCTGAATTTCATGAGCAGGAAAATAGTCGTAATAATTACGGGCAAGGCAAGTCATGTGGCTATAATCTTATATAGAAAACAGTTTTATAAGGAAATATTTTTGTAAAAGGTGAAGCTTTGTCTTCACCTTTTTTTTGTTAAAAGTATGTAGGCTTTGTCTGATAATCAGATAATTTATCTTCTCATTATCTGATTATCAGACAACGGTGATATATGAAAAATATCACAACAAAAAATATATAGATATATATTTAATAAATATTGACCTAGATGTTTTTGTGGGCTATAATTACATTATCAAAAGGCGCCTGGAATTGAGAGTATAGTAATAAGTTTTTTATAAATGTAGAGGAGATTTTACTATGGCAAAAGTTGTTGAATTCCCCCAGCGTGGACAGTATAAAAAAGATAAAATTAAAAATGATATTAAACTAGAAAAAGAAATTAGAGAAACCGTGGAAAAGGTGAGAGAAGTATTTACGGATGATTTCATGGCAATGGCTGCTAGAATGTTTTCCGGAGAAGCTCATGCTGAGGCGCAGAAGAAGAGAATGAAATATTTAAGAGAATTACAGGAATTTGAAGATCTGATTGGAGGTAAACATAAAATAGTTGATATAAGAGGTGTAAACTAATTGGAGGAGTACGGCTGTGGAAAGTAAGAGAGAAAAATTTGTACGTTTGGCAGAGGCAAGGACAAATAAAATCATTAAAATGATAGAATTATTGGGGAATTTATCAGATACACGGACATATGAATATAACGAAGATGACATAAATAAAATATACAATAGTATATTTACCGAATTGAACATATCGAAAGATAAATTTGACGTACATCTTAGAAAGAAAAATTATGTCTTTAAGTTAACTGATGGTGGTGGTATAGACAATAATCCAACACGCCCAAATAAAGAGGATGAAGGGATATCGTCCTGATTCTAATACTCAGTTTGAATCTGGTAGAGATAACCAAAGATGTTCGTTATCACATCTATAGACATCATTATGGTAGGTATCGGCCATATTTTGCAAGTTTTCGTGTTCCCATTCCTTTTGGGCCAGTGCTTCTCGCAGCCCAGGCAGAGCATCAAAGGGCTGGAATATCTTTGCTCGGTTGAATGTAGTTATAGCTGCCATTGCTTTTGTGGCCTCCAATCTGTTGATTCCGCTGGATAGTGGTGCCCTCGGCTAGGAGGTTCATACCCTTAAGGATACTGTTCTTGCCGAACCTTTTCTTGATTTTGAGGATGGTCTCCTGTCGGAGATGTTCCCGTTCATCATCTATAATGGGGGCGAACAGGGATAGCTGCCTCTGGGCTGACGGCAGGACATGATTGGCTGAGAGCATAACTCTGCGTATAGCGAAGTCATGGTACACGACTTCATGGTAAAGAGTTACGAGAGCCTTGGTGATGGCCATGCTGGAGCTCGTAGGCTCTGGGAACCGTACCGTTCCTCCAGAGGCGGGGATAACTATGCCGGAGCGCATGCTGTACCCTATGTACATGGTGACGGATTCTGTGATGACTTCTCGTTCCACCAGCTCCAGCGCCAGCTGATCAGCCATCTCCTTCAGTATCGTGAGAGCTTCTGTGTAGCTGTAGTCCCTCAAAAGAACCTGACCATTAGACACGGATTTCGTTTTGGGCCTGTATGCCTTTATTTCGGCTATGGTGGTCGGTTCCCGGCCATAAGCGTGGTCATAGAGGATGCAGGCATCAATGCCAAATTTCTTACGGAGCCTGGGAAACGGACAGGCAGCAATTCCTGCCATATCAAAGATGCCCATATTGTGAAGAGTACGCTGTGTGCCAGGCCCTATTCGCCAGAAGTCGGTGAGTGGACGATGGTGCCACAGCGTCTTTTTGAATGTTTCCTCGTTAAGGTCGCCTATTCTGTCAGGGGCGTGTTTGGCAGTGATGTCTAAAGCAATCTTGGCCAGATACAGGTTGGTGCCGATACCACAGGTGGCAGGGAGTCCCAGTCGCTTGTCTATCTCTTTGAGCATAAAGGAGGCAATATCGCGCGGCTTCTTCTTGTACAGCCTCAGATAGGGAGTAACGTCTATGAATGATTCGTCTATGCTGTAGACGAATATGTCGTCCCTGCAGAAGTAGTCGAGGAAGATGCCGTATATCGCGGCGGCGTAGTCTATGTACATCTGCATTCTCGGGGGTGCCACTATGTACTTGAAGCACGCAGGTATCTCATGGACTCTGCAGCGGTTCCTGACTCCCTTGGCTTTGAGGGAGGGGGAGACAGCAAGGCATATGGTGCCTTTGCCACGCTCGGGGTCTGCTACCACCAGATCCGTTGTCATGGCAGGGAGGCCGCGGGCAACGCACTCACAGCTTGCGTAGAAGCTCTTCATGTCTATGATGATATATGACTTATCAGTCACCTCGACACACCTCGCTAGAACTTATGTTCTATATAGTATAGCATAAAATATAATATAGAACAATAGTTCTGTAAGCGCAGAGAAGGCGTTATTTGTAAGAAAAGAAATGGTCTGTCACACATTGAGATTACGTGCAACAGACCATTTCTTGGTCAGGTATCAAATATCATATTGTTGGAGGAACCGTAGCTGCCTTTGATTTTCGGAGGAGATGGCGGTTTCGCTTCATTCAACCAACAGCTGGTGGACCTTTGTAAGCGCTTCTTCTTTTGACATGACTTTGAAGGTATCTGTATCGCACATACCTACAACTTTCGGATGTCTGTAAGGGGCATCTATGCCGTTGTCGGTCATGCAAACGTACCTTGTGTTCTCCCAGCCAGTGCGTTCATCATTCAATGATCTCAGCTTGACTTTGAATTTTGCATCGGGATAGGTAGCCAGCCATAGTTTCTTTACATGAGTAAGCAATTCTTCCTCAGTGTCAAATGTGGCTGCTTCAGCCATTGCTTTGTCAAGATCGCTTCTTTGAGGGCGAAATACGATTGCCATGTGAAAATCTCCTTTCTGAACTTATCATGGGGCTGATAAAGCAAGGAAGTCTGATTCTGTGATGAATATTCTATACATGTAACATGAAAAGATAGGGGAGGTGATTTCTTCTGGGGCAATCGAGAGACTGAAGAGGATCACAGTGTCAGGTGCTGAACTACATTCAGCACGAATTGCTGACAGACCTGAGCAGTCTCTGGCTGGAAGTCTTCATCATTGAACTCGGTATTGGAGAGGATGCGGATGCCAAGGAAGGGGATATTGTACTGGTGGCAAACAAGGGCTGCGGAGGCGGTCTCCATATCCTCGCAGGAGGAATTGAAGTTATCGTGGAGGTACTGGATGCGCTCAATCTGCCGATTCCAGGTATTGCAGCTGGCTATGGTGCCAGCAATGACCTGTCCTCTGGTGTAGATCCTGCTCACCATGTGAGCAGTGTTCAGGAGGCTGGAGTCTCCAGGATAGTGGACTGCCTGAGGGATGAAGGTGCCATCTGCGGGACTGTAGGCGTAAGTACCCATCAGCTCCATGTGGCTCCAGTCAGCAGTCTTTTCTTTGGCAGTACGATAAGAACTGGCATCGAAGGACTGCTGGCCCAGGACGATATCGTAGGCTTTTAGGGCCGGATCGTGGCCTCCGGCTGTGCCCTGGCTGATGATGGCCGTGGGATGGAATTGCTCAATGCCCAAGGCTGTAGCGGCAGCGGCGTTGCTCATGCCCACTGAGGTAACAGCTATCACCAGTGGAATGTCATGGTACTGCCCTTCTACGAAACGCCAGCTGCCAAGCATGTGCTCCCGGGGCTGCTGAAGGGAAGCTATGAGGAATTCAGTTTCTAGATTCATGGCGCCTTCAATCATTACTTTTGTATCGCTGGTACTCACTTGCAAAACTGCTCCTTTCGGCGTATTGAAAAGCCCGCTGCAGGGGCCTTGTGAGGCTTGCGGCGGGCTGGGGTGTTCTTAGTACTTCACGCTGGATTTGAAGGAAAGGCTCTCGCTTGCAGCAATTTCAATCTCTGCGCCAGTTTGAGGGTTGCGGCCTTTGCGGGCTGCACGCTTGGCCTTTTTGAAGGTGCCGAAGCCGATGAGACGGATCTCGGCATCATTCTTGACTTCTTCAGCGATAGTGTTGAGAAGTGCGTCAATGATGGCCTTGGTGTCCTTCTTGGAAACCTTGGATGCTTCTGCTACTTTGTCTACCAGAGCGGACTTGCTTATTACTTCTGCCATGTTTATAACCTCTTTTCTGTATTTTGATTGACCTGGGTCATTATAATACAGTGGAGTGGGCTTGGCAAGCCAGGCGATTGATTTTAGTGGTGTTATGGAACGGCATAAAAATATTGGGAGGGCTGGTCAAAGATGGTCAGCCTCCTACTCGATTACTCGCCATATAATTCTTTGAGTTTGCCAAGAGCCTCATCCGGGGCAATGCCCTTGCCAGCAAGGTACTCGTTGAGAACCTTGAAGTCGGTCTTGGTTTTGGCATCTTCCAGCTTAGCCAAGTCTGCCTTGAGGTTTTTCAGTTCCTCGGTTTTCTTCTCAATCTTTGCCTTGATGTCCTCAATTTTCTGTTCGTAATTCACTACTCTTGCCATGATAATTCCTCCTAAAAAAGATGATATGATGGTATGAACTCATCTAAGATATGAAGCTTCCACATAAATGTCGATTTTCCTGCTTTTGATTTTTGTTAAAAGGGAATTTCCACGCCATAGGCCTCTGCCGAAATGCTCATATCTTGCAAAGCGGGAACGCCGATAGAGGCAGTTGTTTCTGGAACTGGAATGGCTGCACTCTCTGCAACCGGGGTAAGCTGCTGGGCAGGGGAAACTTCTTTACGATAATCCACGAATTCAACTATATCGGCTGTTACTTCGCTGAAATTTAGGCGTTTGCCGTCTTTGGTGGTGTAAGTGTTGGTGGAAAGGTGTCCTCGGACATTTACCTGTCTGCCTTTGAGCAGATAATCCCGGCAGTGCTCTGCGATTTTACCCCACGCATTTATGCGGTGAAACTCTGCCGGAATCTTGCCTTCCTTGTTCTTCTTGAAGCCTTTGGGACTGGCGAGATTGAAATGGGAAACCAGTCTGCCGTCCTTGGTTACACGGCTGTCAATATCAGTGGCCACCCGGCCACTGAGAATAACGATATTCATAAATCATCCTGCCTTTCGCTTGAAGTTTTTCTTCCCGTAGCTGCCGTTTTTCTTTTTAGCCGGAGCCGGATTGAAGTCAGGCTTTCCACGCTTATCGCTGAAAATGGATTTACAAGCTCTTTCCGGGTCCGTACAAATCCAATATTTCTTTCCGTTCTTCTTGGAGGTTATGAGCTTCAGAGGTCTGCCGCACTGGGGGCATTTAGGGATGTCCCGGGGAGGCTCGATTTCCCTGTGAATGGCATCCTCCAGAAGTTGCTGGATATAGGTTTTTTGCTGGGCGAAGAAATCCTGCACGGACATTTCTCTGTTGCTGATGGCCTCTAAGTTTTTCTCCCAGAGGGCTGTGATGTCCGGGTAGGTGATGCTGTCCGGCAGAAGCTGGATTATCATCATGGCCTTTTCTGTGGGCACCAGCTCTTTTTTCTCCAGCTTCAGATAGTGTCTTTCCTGCAATAGCTCAATCTCTCCTGCTCTGGTGGCCTCGGTGCCGATGCCAGAGCAGTCTTTTAATATGGGCTTCAGAGATTTGTCCTTCACGTAACTGCCGATGTTCTTCATGGCAGCCAGCAAGGTGGAAGTGGTGAAACGCTTGGGAGGCTTGGTTACTTTGGTAACCAGTTCGGCTTCCTTGTTTGTTACGCTTTCGCCATTTTGCACCGCTGGAAGCTGGGCTGTTTCTTCCTTATCCCCGTCTTTGTTTGTCGGCTCTCCCTGATAGAGTACCTTCCAGCCGGGGGAAAGAATGACTTTGCCGTTTGCCACGAAGGTTTCTCCGGTGGCTTCAATCTCAATGTGGGTAGTGAGGAATTTCTGCGGGGGATAGAACTGGGCAAGGTAGGCTTTGGCCACCATTTCATAGAGGTTACGCTGCATATCCGTCAGTTCGTCCATGTTGGCCTTTACCGTGGTGGGCACAATGGCGTGATGGGCAGAAATCTTTTTGTCATTCCAGGCCTTGCTGCGGAGAGAACTGTCAGTTCCTTGTACGAATTTAGCAAAGTCCTCTGACAAGGAGCCAAGGTTATCAAGGATCTGCGGTACATCGGCCAGCTGGTTGGTGGGCAGGTAGTCACAGTCAGAGCGAGGGTAAGTGGTGAGCTTCTTCTCGTAGAGTTCCTGCTGAGTGTCCAAGACCTGCTGTGGTGAGTAGCCATATTTCTTACCCGCCGCAATTTGCAGGGCAGACAAGGAATACGGAAGCGGTGGTTGGGACTGGCCTTCCTTTTGATCCATTTTGCGGATAACTCCTGTTTGTCCCTGAACCTTGCTGACTATGGCCTCGGCTCGGGCTTTTTCCAGAAGTCTGCCATCGGCATCCAGTCCCTCCATGTCTTCCGGTATCTGCCAATGGGAGACAATCTCCCCTTGCTGGTGCTGCCAAGTGGCTTTGACCTGAAAATAGTTCACCGGGTGGAAATCCTGAATCTCCTTTTCCCGGCGAACCACGAGGCCGAGGGTTGGGGTCTGCACCCGGCCAACGCTGACCACGCTGCTGTAACCTGCCTTTTCGGCGTGTTTTGTGCAAGCACGGGTCATGTTCATGCCAATAATCCAGTCAGCCCGGGAGCGGGCAAGGGCTGAATTGCGTAGGCCGATGAACTCCCTGTTATCCCGCAAATCCTTCAGGGCTTCATGGACGGACTTCTCATCCAAGGCATTGATGAGGATTCGCTGGACTGGCTTTTTCGAGAGAACGCCGATGTAGTTCAGCACCTCATCCACAAGCAGCTGACCTTCCCTGTCCGGGTCCCCGGCGTTGATAATGATATCGGCCTTCAGGGCGAACTCCTTCACGGCCTTGAATTGCTCTTTGGCATTTGCCTTGACCTTCATCTGCCACTTGTCAGGGATAATGGGCAGAAGGCCGATGTCCCAGGATTTGTATTTCTCGTCATACTCCTGTGGCTCAAATTGCTCCAAGATGTGGCCATAGCACCATGTAACCACATCATTGCCACAGACAAAGCAAGACCTTTGTTTGTTCGCACTGCCCAGCCCCTTGGCAATGGCCTCGGCAAGGCTGGGCTTTTCGGCTATGAATAAACGCATGGAATTTCCTCCTTAGAAAGTGGCCTTGCTGGCAGGTGCAGCAATTTTCACTTCTGCCGTATCGCCGGATGGGGGCATAGTGGATTTTTCGGTTTCCGGCTTTTTCTCCTTGCCCATGTTCTCGATAAGGAGCCGGAGGGCTGCTTGCATAGTGTCCTTGTCCTCGAGGTCAATGCCGAAGCTGCTGAGTTCCCCTACCATATTGGAGTGTTTGCTGGCATTCAGGCTATACTCCAAGGTCTTGATTTCTGCTTTCAGCTTATTGCGGCGGTCACGGAGCTTGTCCAAATCCTTTTCTACCACTTCCAGCTGTTCCTTCTTCTTGGCCAGCTGCTCGGTTTTCCTCTCCCCGTCACCGCTGACGATCTGGTAAATGTTTTCTACTTCCTGATGGCTGATGTTCATAATAAGTTTGCCTCCCTTTTGTAATCCTGCAATATTTGCAGGATCCTGTCATGGTCATAATCCTCCAAGATTCCTGCTTCCTCAAAAATCAATCCAGCCTTGTAGACCATCAGAATGCGCTGGTGTTTTCGAGCTATCTGGTTCTCTTGGGCAATCTCTCTCTCCAAGGTTCTCTGCTTTGCCTCCATATCTTCAATCTTGCGATTGACGGCGGCAAGGCTTCTTTTCCGCTGCTCCAACCTTGTTATGGGCATCACCTTCCTCCCTAAGAGATACCCATATTATAAATATGGTAGAGGGTCGGAAAACTATACAATGTTTTACTCTACGCAGAAATTTCTCGTAGGGCGAAAAAAAATATGGGGTTCTGAATCCTCGCCACTTTTCTAACCTGGCCACATTTCGGTAGGTAGAGGTGCTATAATGCCACCATAAGTGAGCAGCACTACGTTAACTGATTATTACACGCCAAAGAAACCGGTGGTTCACGAAAAGGGAACCACCGGTTCACAGTAATGACACCAGTAATTCACGGAAGGAAACCGGTTAGTGGTTCTCCTCTGGGTGGAGCGGATACGGACTCAGGATGTTCCTCATGTTTGTCTCTCCAGTATAGACATGGATGGCATTCTGAACCAGTCTATCCATAATGGAGTCTGCGTTGGCATCTCCTCCCAGCAAATTGTGCCATTCCTTTATGGGATGCTGCGTACACAATAGCATGGAGCTGTTTCCATAACGCTGCTCTACCAAGTCAAATAGGAAATGAGCCTCATCCGGGCGTACGGTACGTGAAGCCCATTCATCGATGATAAGCAGGTTGTACCTGCTCAGCCTTTTTAGCAGTTTCAGCTTGCCGCCAATGGTTTCTCCAGCGATTGCCATTTTTTCCAACAAGTCGGCCAGTCGCATGTAGAGGACACTCTTGCCATGGCGGCACACCGCCTTGCCGATTACACAGCCCAGATATGTCTTACCAGAACCTGTAAAGCCTGTGATTATGATGTTGGTATAGGTCTCAAGGAACTGGCAGGTAAGCAGGCTGAGTATCTGATTCTGGTCCAGCTGCCTGTTAACATAGACTATGGAATTGCTGTCGGCATCTTTGAAGCGGAACTTCGCTTGGTTTATAAGGCGTTTAAGCTTGGTAGCATGCTTATCCTGATACACGAAGTCGATAAGCATGGCCAGACGCTCTTCAAAGGGCATATCTGCATAGGTGCTGACCTGCTGCTGTTCCCGCAGCCCTTTGAGGAATGCCTCAAGCCCCATGCCCTTCAGTTTCTCACAAGTGTCGTTACTCAGCATGGCTGTCACCTCCGTAATAGGATGCACCACGCACCAAGCCTTTGTTGCTGGAGCCAGTAGATTTTATCTCGGTTTCTACTCTGCCGGGCAACTGAGCCGTGGTCAAGATGGCTTTTAGATGACGGTAGCGGGGTGAGTGGAACTGTGACAAAGCCTTGCGGCAGGCAGCTTCAAGCTCTGGCGGTGAGAATTTCTTATCCAGCTTCAGCACTGACAGCACGGAATTATATGCCTGTTCCTGAATACGTACAGATTCAAAAATGCGGTCAACGACCATGCGGGTGGCAGGGCCAATCTTATCTGCCCACCGACACATACGCTCGCCATTCATTTCCGGCTGATTGAAGTATGGCGGCATATCTTCCTTTCTGGTGTCATATTTGCCGGATATGCCTTTTGGAAACCGCCGATGCCGTGAAATGCACTGGTTGTTGTGGTAAATCTCCAATGTAGCCTCCATGAGCTTCACATCTACCTTGTGGCCTGCATAGTTGTGCGGAACGGAGTAAAAATTCTTTTCCACCGAAACATGGCAGTTGGGATATACCTTACGGTCACGCAGCCACTCTGCAAGTTCGTAGGGGATGTCAGGAAGCTTCTCCAAAAAGTTTTTTTCATCTAGCCAAAGCTCATAACGACTGCCGGGACGCTTTTGGAATGGCAGTTTGTTAAATTCATTCAGGGCAGTGCGTACGGCCTTTTTAAGTGCGTCGAAGTCATGGAACGTCTCATTGCGAAGTCTGGCAATTACAGCAGTAGCGAGCTTGCCAACCGTGCCTTCTACAGATGCTTTTGCCTTGGGACGCTTGACGGGGGCAGGCATGATGGCTGTCATATAATGATTCGCCATAGCCTCATAGGCCTCATTGAGCACGATTTCTCCTTCCCGCGGGTGTGCAATAACCCCGGTTTTAAGATTGTCGCAGATAGTCCGCCTGGGAACCCCGCCAAAAAACTCATACATATGAATATGACAGCGGAGCCAAGTACGCTCCTTGCAGTCAAGGCATGGCTCCACATAGGAATACTGGCTGTAGGGCAGCGTACCTACAAACAGAAAAACCTTGAAGACTTCGCCAGTGGCTCTGTCTACCAACTTCATGACTTTTCCGCTCCAGTCAACCTCGCAGGCATCCCCCGGACGATGAGCAAGATGATTCGTCAGGTTGTTGCTGGCAGTGTATGCCTCATAGCCCATGCAAAACTTCGTATAACCGAAGGCAAACTGGCCGGAAGAACTGCATGTAGCCTGATACTCCTGCCACAGAAGCTTGAGAGTAACACCTACTCGTTTAAGCTCCTCGTGAATATGAGCATAGTCTGGCTGGCGATAGACAGTTTCGTATATATGCCTGTCCGGATAAAACTGACGATATGCTTCTTCATCCGTGAGCGATGCCACATCGCCAAAAGAAATCCCCCGTTCCTTGGCAATGCTCAGCACATCGCTGATGGAACGCTTTGAGATATGGTGGAGTCTGGCAATGGCATTTTGTGACATGCCTGACTCAGCCAATCTCATGATGAGCTTGACCCTGATTTTCTGACTCATAAAAAACATCTCCTCTCAGTAGACACTGGGTTAAGTCCCAAGATAAATCTACGTGGAGGAGATGTGGTTTCCTTCTATGAACAGATGGTTTCCATCCGTGAATTATGCGATTTTGAGATGTGGTTTCCGCACATGAATTAGTGGTTTCCAGTCGTGAACTGGTGGTTTCCTTAGCGTGTAATATTCAGTTAACTTTGCTTTACATGTGCAGTTAGGAGTTTCTCGGTGGAGAAACTCAAAAAGACCGGCATCGAGGAAATCACTTTCTTCGATGCTAAGACGGGACAGACCCGCAGGGCTTCCCTTTTGCCATTCGCTGGCGCTCATTGAACTGCCGTTGGCTGAAGGAGGATTGGAATGGCAAACTACCGTTTTGAGATAAAGTCAGACAAACGCCACAGCGGAGGTCATACCAGTGCGACTACACACTGCGAATACATCCAGCGAGAGGGCAGATTTGCCGACTTAGGGCAGGAAGAGCTGGAAACCCTATCCTACAACAACTTGATTACCGGCAAGCACCCTATAGAGAATCTGCCGAAAAGCGGAATACTGCTCTACAGCAGCCCCTATGGAAAAATCCTTGTGGACAAGACCGGCGTTCGCTTCATGCGGCAATCCACCCTCAGCGAAGAAACCATAGCCATGGGGATAGAGATAGCCAGGAAAATCTACGGGGACGAGCTGGAGCTGAAAGGCAGAAGCAGCTTTGTCAATAAAGCCATGGCCACGGCAGTCAAGCTGGAGGTGCCGGTGACTTGGAGCGAGGAATACCAGAATAAGGTCATGGCCATCATGAAGGAGGATTACGAAAATGACGAACGAGATTTTAGAGCAGCAGGGGGAAAGTACATCAGTAGAAGAATTGCTGACCCCAGAAAACAAACAGGACGAGGCAGAGGTGAAATGCCAATCCCAGAGCCTCACGCTAAACTCGATACCCTCGAAGCTCTGGCCAAAAGAGGATTCAGCTTGCCTCACTTGCCCCAATGCAATATGGTACGCCCAGAAGGAAGAAGCCAGCTGCTACTGTCTCGTGATGAGGATAATCACCTGCTCAACAAATGCCGAGAATCCACTTCGCATCTGCGATGGTACAGTCTACGGGCAAGAAGAAGCGTAATCGACAAGACCGTAAATGACATCATGGCGAACTTCCAGAAACACAATGATGCCATCTACGCATCCAGCCATGTGCAGTACATCAACCGGGAATCCATTTTCAAGAAAAGGGGAGGCTGCCTCTATACGGCTAATCATCTGCCCAACTGGGCAAAGGGAAATGCTAAACGGTTTTTCCATGAGGCAGACAAGAACGAGCGTGCCAACGGGGAGAGGTACAAGGAGATTGTCTTTTCTCTTCCCAACGAGCTGGGGCTGGAGGAAAACAAGAAGATAGTGGAAGAGTTCGTGCAGAAGCATTTGCAGGACTTCTACTATGCCTATGCCATCCATGACAAGGTGGGAGCCATGAGTAACGGCGAGCGTCAGCCTCATGTGCATATCATGTTCTCCCCAAGGGAGATTGACGAAGTGGAACGGCGGCAGGAACGGCCACCAGAGCTTTTCTTCAGCAGGGCAAATCCCAAGGACCCGGAAAAAGGAGGCTGCGCCAAATCGTGGAAGTGGAACTCCAAAGACCGCCGGAAATACCTTATGAGGCTGAGGAAAGACTACGCTGTCATACAGAATGAGGCCCTGGAGCGGAATGGCGTGAATCTCCGGGTTGATCACCGCACACTCAAGGCACAGAGAGAAGAAGCCTTGGCCAGCGGAAATTACTTTCTGGCTGACCTGCTTCATAAAATGCCGGAAGAGTATGTGGGTCCTGTGGAACTGATGAAGGCCGACAGCCAAGTGGTGAAGAAGCAGAAGCAGCTGAGAGAGAATAATCACCAGCGAGAGAAAGACCTTATATCCCGGCTGATGCTTCAGGATGCCATAGACAGAGACACCATGGAGGAAAAATCCCAAGATCTGCAGCAGAAGCAGGAGGCAATCTTTGCTTATGAGCCTGACATCGAGGATGCGGATGAGCGGGCATACTTCATGGAAGAGAAGCAGAAAATCCAAGCTATGAAGAAAGACATGGTGGCCGTTTACGACATCACCGTCTGGGCACCCAGGGCTATAGAAATGGCCTCCCTTGATGCCATGACCACCGAGGAAAAGGAACTCTGGCAGGACTTGAAACGCTATGGCAGGGAAAAACGAGAATGGGAAATCCTCAAAAGCCGCATGATAGAGCCACCGGGGGATAATGCAGAAGCCTTGGAAGCGTACCTCAAGCTTTGCCCGGAAATCGACAAGGAGCTGGACAAGATTGACCTCAAAATCCATCAGGCTGCTGCCGACATACGCCCCGTGTTCCAGCGGCTGAACCTGCCACACAACAAGGCCAGCATTTTGAAGCGGGCAGCCTTTTATGTGAATGACAGCCGTCTGGCCAAGGCAGAAATCAGGAAGCTCCAGCGGAACATGGCCAGCAAACTCAAGGCCTTGGATAAGCATATCAAGGACTATTTTGCTGTTAGACAAAAGAACCGGGCGTACTCTGCCGAGGAAGTGGCCAGCATCCTCAAAGCTAGTCTGGCAAGACAGGAAGCTGTCGAAAAACGGCTGGCCAAAGAGCTTTACCACATGAAAAAGCGGGTAATCAGCTACCCCAGAGCCATGGAAATGGCCAAAAACAACTATGTGCAGGGGGCTTTCAAACAGCTGAGAGCCGATAAGCGGGAACTGAAAAAACGAGAAGACAGGCTATCCCCGGAAGACCGCCAAAAAGCATGGAGGGAAATTGACCGCCGTGAGCAGGAACTGGAAGCACGTTGTAACACGGCAGTTGGCCGGTCAAAAATCGAAGCCATAGCCGCCGGCATACTTCGCAAAAATGCTCCTATAGCCAAAGAGTACAACGAGCTGAGTTCCAAGCACAGGCAGCTCAAAGATTCTATCCGGCAGACCAAGTATCAATCCCAGCGTGTAGAGGCAAGGGCACCGCTGGAGGCGGGAAACAAATTCCGTGCAGCACCACCATCACCTCCCTCAGGAGGCGGTGGTGGCGGTGCCAGCTACCCCACGCCATCACGTGATGCAGACCTCATCAGCAAAGCACTTTCCGGCGGAGCCAAGGAAGCCCAGCTGGTGGCAAGGTCAAAACCAGATGAGCCGGATGAGTGGAAGTGGCTCAGTGAGGCCGAAAAGGATGACTTGCGAAATGACATGGCTACCATTGATAGGTATTAAAAATCCCATTTCCAAACGGAAATGAGATAAGTTGAAATATAATATATTTATTACATTCAGGGCGTGTTGAAAAACTCGACTAGAGAGGATTTACGGCGATTCATAATTAAATATAAATCGCCATCAATAAAAAGTCAGGCGAGGCTGTCCCAAATTCTGTGTAAACTCCATATCGTGATGTAAAATTGTTATTAAGCCAATAGGCTTAAGCCCTTGTCGCTAATACAAAACATATTTCTCTCTGCACGTCAAGAAATCCTTGAACGTGCAGTTTTTTTATTCCGGAAGTCTGTCTTCAAAGTATACTGCCAGCTGGGCATGGATGATGCTCCAATCCTGGCGACGGCCTGTCCATTTCTTCGTTATATCTATCATGGCAAGATAGAGCATTTTCAGCAGACTGTCATCTGTCGGGAATACGGACTTGGACTTCGTCACCTTACGGAGCTGGCGGTTGAAACCTTCTATGGTATTGGTGGTATAGATAAGCCGCCTGAGTTCAGGCGGGTACTTGAAATAGGTGCTGAGATTCGCCCAGTTGTCGCGCCAGGACTGGGAAATCTTGGGGTATTTCTTGTCCCACCTGTCGGAGAAACGCTCCAGCGCTGCCGTGGCAGAACCTTCATCAGGAGCGGCGTAAACCTCTTTCAGGTCAGCCATAAGCTCCTTCAAATCCTTGTAGCTCACGTACTTGCTGGAATTGCGGAGCTGGTGGATTATGCAGTTCTGCACCTCTGTCTTGGGAAACACTGCCTCTATTGCAGCGGAAAAGCCCGTGAGGTTGTCGGTACAGGCAATGAGGATGTCTTCTACGCCACGGTTCCTCATGCTGTTCAGAACACCGGCCCAGAATTTGGCACTCTCGTTTTCGCCTACCCACATGCCCAATACGTCCTTGTGGCCCTCAAGGTTGATGCCAATGGCAATGTAGACGGCTTTCTTGACGATCTGGCCTTCACTACGCACATGGTAATGGATAGCATCCATAAATACCACGGCATACAGGCTTTCCAGAGGCCGCTGCTGCCATTCCCTGGCGAGAGGAAGCACCTTGTCCGTTATGCGGCTGATGGTCGTATCTGAAACAGAAAGGCCATAGATATCCTGAATGTGGCTTTCTATATCGCTGGTAGACATGCCCTTGGCATACATGGAAACTATCTTATCCTCAATGTCCTGGCTGATGCTGGTCTGATTCTTCTTGACGAGCTGCGGCTCAAATTCGCCTTTGCGATCACGGGGGACTGAAATCTCAACATCGCCAAAGCTGGTGCGGAGATTCTTGTGGCTGTGACCGTTACGGCTGTTGTCCGTCTCCTTGTTCTTGTAGTCATATTTACCGTAGCCAAGGGAGCCATCCAGCTCTGCCTCAAGGCCATTCTCCATGAACTCAGCTATGGTTTCCTTGAACAAGTTCTGGATGTCCTCCATGCTGGTGACGTTGCTTTCTTGCAACAGTGCCCGAATCTTCTCCCGGCGAGCCTGCTCTTCTGGGGTGCGTGATTTTCTGCTCATAAGAATACCTCCCAAGTGATGTTCTCATTTTACATCACTTGGGAGGTTTACACAAAATCTGGGATAGACTCAGTCAGGCAGTCCAAAATTGCCTGACCTTTTTATTGCGCCATTTTACTGTCTTACTTTATCTGCCTTTCGGCCCGGCGCAGACGTTCCTCCAAAGCTTCATAGCGTCCCTGAAGCTTGCTATAACGCTCCTGCTGCTCCTCAATCTTGTTAGTTGCTTTCCTGGCCGCCTCTATCTCAGCTTCACGGACAGCATTCTCCTTGTCTTTCATCGCCGCTTCAAGCTTAACTTTGGCATCGGCCAGCTTCTCACGCAGCTCAGATGCACGGTCTTGTGCCACCTGCAAATCATCATTCGCCTTGGTCAGCCTCTGCTTGTAATCATCAAGATTTTCCAGCTTGGCCTTCAAAGACGCTATCTGCTCCCCAAGTTTGGCAATCTCAACAGCCTGATTCTCCTTGTCCTTGGCCAGCTCCTTAAGGTGCCGCTGACTCTCTGCCAGCTCACTGATGTGCTGGTCAATAATATTCATCTGTTTGCGAATGGTGGCCTCACGCTCATCATGGTCACTGACAGCAGCATCACGCTCTTCTTTTGCTTTGGCTAATGCTTCCGCCTGAGCATCTATCTTCGTCTGCCTGTCCTCAAGTTCCTTCTGCACAGCTTCTATCATTTCCTTACGCTCGGAGCACAAATCTCGCAGACGTTTAATCTCTTGCTCTTGATTCTCCATGCGGATAATAAAACCTTCCCTGATGCGTTCTTCGGCATCAGAGCACAGAGCCAATGAGGCCAAATACATATCCATAATGCGGTTGACGTGCTTGCGGAATTCATCAATTTCAGTCTCTCGCCCTGTCTTCTTGCGCCCTTCCTCGATGTTATAGAGGTTGACCAGATATTCCAGAGCCTCCCCTTGGTTCTCAAAGCCATCATCGCTCATCTGCTTCAACAGGTCAAAAGCCTCCTGCGGCCCTCGCACAGACCTGACGATGAACTTTTCCTTTGACTTCTCTTCTTCCATGTTGTCGCCCCCCTCATTTAAAGTTTCATAAATAGTTATAACACATTATACAATAATCTAATATAACACACAAGCCGATTAAAGCGAAATCATGCCCAGTCTGTCATCAGCAGTACATAGGCAACAAAAAAGCGAGGCATAGCCTCGCTTGCATTCATTTCTCTTTTATATGCAATTTTACTAACGAATGCCGCCTCTAAATCGCTCCAACGCCTCTTCTGCTGACATGGTGTGCAGCACATCCTCCAGAGCGGCCAGGAGGGGGACTACCTGCTCATTGTGTGTTTTCGCCTGTCTGGCGGCCATGACAAAATAGGCATAGACAATATCATTGAACCTGCCGGTGTTGAAAAGCTGGCAGTCCTGTTGCTCGTAATCTTTCATGTATCTGTATTCCTCCTTGTTTTCTGGCTTCAAATGAAGGGGGACATATAAATGGGCAATAGGCGTATATCCTGCTCTTTCTGGAAATCCTTAGTGTAGAGGATATATTTCTCAGCAATTTGGGCAGAATACTTCTGACAAAAGGCATCTAAAGAGGCGTGACGTTTGTAATTGGAGGACTTTACCTCTATCGGTACTACCTTGTTGCTTTTGGCGATGAGGAAATCTATTTCATAATTGGTTCCTTTGTCTTTGCTGGAGAAGGTATGGTAGTACAGCTCATACCCTTTGGCTGCCAGCATCTGGGCTGTGAGATTTTCAAACAGATACCCCAGATTGGCTGAAATCTTGTCACTCAGGAGTTTCTTGTAGATGTCGTTTTCGGTAAAAGCCTTGTTCTTGAACATCAGTGTGGTGAAAAGGCCGGTATCGGAGAGGAAGAGCTTGAATTTGGTCAGGTCTTTGTATGAGGCCATATCAGCCGAAGGCTGGCTGGTATGATAAGCTGCTAAGGCTGTTCTGGAATCAATCAGTTCGGCAATGAGATTCAGCGAACTGCCCGGCCTCAGAGCAGGTATGACGTTGGATACGGTATAGCGGGAAGCATTCCTGTTCAGCTGGGCAGGGATGGCATCGAAGAGCTGGGAAAGGCGGCCTGTGGGGTCAATCTTGTAGAAATCATCCTCATAGAGCTGAAGTATTTCACGTTTGACTTGGTCTACGGATTCAAAATTATTTTCCTGCAGATAGGTTTCTACAGCTTGCGGCATACCACCGATGAGCATATAGAGCCGCAGGTTGCGCATGATTTTCCTGTGTGCCCCGTCACCTGCCGGTTTCTGCTTGCTGAACAGAAGATCCAGCATGGGGACAGTCACATCGTCCCCTATTGCCCAAAGAAATTCTTCGAAATCCATGGGGTACATATATATACGCTGCTCTTCGCTGGGGATTAGTATATCCTTGACATTTTTCTTGATGGAAATCAAGGAGCCGGTCTCTATGTAGTCATAGCGGTGATCTTTGACAAGGCTTTTGATGGCCTGACGTGCCAAGGGGAAAAGCTGTACCTCATCGAAGATGATGACAGAGTTTCTTTCTTCAAGGCGTACATTGGTCAGCAGCTGCAGCTGCAGGAAGAAGAAATCCAAATCGGATATGTCATTGAACAGGCCGCGTATCTCTTGGGAACAGGTGGAAAAATCAATCAGTATGTAGCTTTTGTATGCTTGTTTGGCAAATTCTTCTACCACAGTGGACTTGCCCACACGCCGCTGGCCTTCCACCAGCAATGCAGTCTTCCCTGCTCGTGTGTCCTTCCACTGCTGAAGCTCACGATATATCTTACGCTTAAACACATCATCACCAGCCTTTTTGCAAAATATGTAATTCAATTATAGCCCAATACTGCAAAATAGGCAAATCTATTATAGAGAATCTATGCAAAATAGCTAAATCTTAAATGGTCTGACACCGCAAAATAGGTAAATCTTTTCTGTTCTTTTGGGAGGCGTACAGCAGCGTTGGCTTCTGCTGAGTGGTCTAAGTCCTGCATCCAGCAGTGGCTGCAGGTACGTCTCACGGGAGAAACCGCATTTTTGGCTAACACATGCCGGTTATACCCTTAAAGATTTACTTTTCCCTTAAAAATGGCTATAATATAAGGGAAAATAGAGGTGATAAGGGTATGCGTCAGTTCAATTATACAAACATCAAAGAAATGACCTGGGATTCAGAAATTCTTGGCTATATTGCTGCCATCTACAAAGAAGCTGGAAAACAGGAGCTTTATCTGAAGCAAAGGCCAGAGGAACTGGAAAAACTGGTAGAGATAGCCAAAATACAGAGTACAGAGGCATCAAATGCCATTGAGGGCATTGTGACAACCAGCACACGCATCCGTCAGCTGGTGGAGGATAAAACCACGCCGAGGAACCGTGACGAGCAGGAAATAGCTGGCTATCGTGATGTGCTGAATATTATACACGAGAGTTTCGATGCCATCCCCATCACACAGAACTTCATCCTGCAGCTGCATAAAATCATGTATAGCAATATGGGGAATTCTATGGGTGGCCGTACCAAAAATGTGCAGAATTACATCAGTGCTACTTATCCTGACGGGCATACGGAAATATTATTCACCCCGCTGGCCCCTTTTGAGACGCCGGAAGCATTGGACAAAATCTGTGCAGAGTATAATCGTGTGATTGGCAATGCAGAGGTAGAACCACTTATTGCCATCCCCATCTTTATCCATGATTTCCTCTGCATACACCCTTTCAATGATGGCAATGGCCGTATGAGCAGGTTGCTGACCACCCTTCTCTTGTATCGCAGCGGTTTTTACGTTGGGAAGTATATATCTTTGGAAGCTAAAATAGCCAAGCACAAAGATGCATATTATGATGCACTGGGGCAGTCTCAGCACGGCTGGCATGAAGAGTGCGAAAATGTTGTTCCTTTTATCAAATATCTTTTGGGTACCATAGTGGCTGCTTACAGGGACTTTGAAGACCGCTTCGCCATCGTAGAGAAAAAACTCCCTGCACTGGAAATGGTTAGGAAAGCATCTATGCAGAAGCTGGGACGCTTTTCCAAGCAGGATATCAGAGAACTGTGCCCCTCCTTAAGCGTAAGCTCGGTAGAAGGGGCACTACGAAAGTTGGTTGAGGAAGGGTATCTGGGCAGGGAAGGAACAGGACGTTCAACCCGTTATATACATCTGAAATGATTTCCTTTGACAATGAAGGCGATGCCAAGCGGCATCGCCTTCAATTTAGAATTAACCGTATCTGGATTTAGTCATGAGGAACCAGCTTGGAGGTGTATCTCTTATCTAGTCGGTCAGCAACATGGGCATACCGGGCTGTTATTTTGGGATCCCGGTGGCGGAGCACATCCTGCACCAGTCGCAAATCCTTGGTTTCATGGTAAAGGTTAGTGCCGCAACTGTGGCGGAAGACATGGCAGGAGTAGCCTGGATGCTTCAGGTCACAAGCATCCAGTGCCTTGTTCATGATGGAGCGGAGGCCGTTCCTGGAGATACGCCCCAGCAGATTCCTATTAGATGAAGAAAGTATCAGCGGCGTAAGTACGCCGTCCTTCTTTATTTCCCGGTCTGTGGGGATGGCCTTCAGATATTCCTCCAGAACGGCAAAGGTTTCGTCACAGGGGTAGATAGGCTCCAGTCTGCCCTTGTGTCCCTTGCCCCGGATCATGATGGCCCTGGCCTCCCAGTTGACATCTTCCACGCAGGCCCGGTGAACCTCAATGTTTCGCAGTCCTTCCACCCCCATCAGAAATAGAATGAGTTTATTTCTGTATCTGGTAAAAGGATCCTTATCTTCATCGAAGACATGGACTATTTCGTTCATCTGCTGGGGAGTATAGAAGTGTAGCAGGGCATCGCTGCTGCTGGAGGCGGTGGGTGCTTCAACCTCGGCAGCCGGATTGACCCGGATAAGCTCCAGTTTCCTGGCTGCAGCATAGAAAGCCCGGACAGCTATAAGCATGACTTTGATGCTTTCTGCCTTGTATTGCCGATTCAGCAAGAACTCCCGGTACATAAGTAACTGATATTCATTCAGGGCCAGTGGGTTCCGCTGATTGGCCAGACACCAGCGGATGAAGAAGTCAATCTGGTTGCAGTAGTGCCGCATAGTATCGGAAGACGGATTGCCTTTGGCAATGACCCTCTGGATGAACTCCGGGTAATGTGCAATGAAATACTCCGGGGTAATCTGCTGGATGTCCAAAGTTTGGGATAAGTCTTTAGTTGCTATAGTCAAATTGTTATCAGACACGGGCGTCCCTCCTTCCTTAGATATCAGATAATTTATATTATTAAGGGAGAATGCTCGAGTTGTGTCTAATTATATTTTAATGTGGCTTTCTGGAATTAGCAATACTAAATTTACAAAAAATTCTACACCTACGAAAACAGTCATAAGGTGTGCTTTTATGCTCATTTGAAACTGTGAAATCCACAGACCTGGTTTGAGCCGTCTAACAGCCTCTGTGAGCGGTTTTAGATTTTATGCGATAGTATATATGCAAAGAGTGGCTATCGTGGCATACAGGCGATTCTGAGAGGTCGTTTTTAATAAGATATGTACTAAAAATCTCAAATTTAGTTATCAAAGTATTCAAAGTCAATCAATTTTAAATTAATATCTATATCTTACATGGATAATTTGTACTATTTGATTAGTGATGTAAATCCATTTCTATTAAATATTTATCTAGTCGTTCCTGCATCGCATTTAAATTTCTACAATCCTCTGCTGAGAGTTTAATCATTGTATAGTTTTGATGGAATCTACTATATGAAGGATAGCGAAATTTATTATTCATTATGGAAAAATCAGTATTCATAAAGACATGTTGATCCATCATGTCTTTCAATTGTTTACGCTTAATTTGATCATTCCCCGAATAAATTTCAAGTAGTAAATCAATCGAATGATTCAAAGAATGACCTATTGTTTTTCTTATAGATTCGGCAAAATAGTCATTAATAATATTAGTTCTTTTTGCAATATGATACTTTATCCGTTTTTCCATAGATTGAAAGTAATAATAGCCAGCTTGATTATATAAGCCACTATTTTCTAGTGCAATAGCAGCGCGTAAATCATCTTGTGATAATTTATTATACTCATCAGCTATATCCTCAGGCTTTGAAATAATAATTCTTTTACCGAAATACATTTATAATTCCTCATTTCCCCACATATAAATAGTCATATATCTTCGTGCGTAAAATAATTTTTACAATTTAGCCTTAACCAGTAATTTAATCACTTCATTCCTTTGAAACAATTCAATAATGAATTTAAATCATTAAAAGAACAAATAAAAGCATCCGTGTTTTTTGATATTAAAATTGGGAATAATCCACATTTACATGCACCTAAATAATCCTTCTCGTAAGAATCACCAACATAGATTATTTTATCTGAGAATGATTTATTTATATCGTTTATAACGAAGTTAAATACATTCTTTGACGGTTTACGAAATCCTATGTCAGCACTTGAGTAAATTTTTTTAAAATACCTACCTATCCTAAGCAAACTTAAATATTGCTTCAAACTATCTCCTGAAAAAAGACTGTTTGTCAGCACAAACATAGGATGACCTTTCTCGTGAAGAAAATCTAATAATTCATTAGCACCAGTCATCAATTTTTCGTTACGACAAATCTTAACAAATTGTTCTTCTATATATTTAAAATCACCAGTTATTCTAACTTGCATTAACTCTTCAAAAAAACTTAATTGTTCAAAGAAAGATGTTTCTACATATGAACGACCTCGTTCTGCCAAATATTTAGATTTAAATATGGAAGAAGCATTCAGTAAATCACTGTATTTATTTTGAAAATAATTATTTGCTAACCATTTAAGTGCCACATTGTAGTTATTTTTTTCATTAGTCAATAATGTGCCGACTAGATCAAATACAATAATAGACATTTTATAACCTCAATATGTAACCGTCAAGATAATCAACCCATTCCCTATCCGAGACCATATAATCTACTAATCCTAAAGAATAACCGGTACAAGCAATTGTTCCAGACTGACTAATATAAAGTGTAATGCCGTTGTTGATAGAAGTGCATGTAAAAAAATCAAGGATTTTGGTTCTTATTGTAGTAGGATTATACATAGCATCATAATGCATTCCGGTTTTCCATTCAGCGAAAATCTCTCTACATTTCATTAAATTTGTTAATTTTGCATATTCGATTTCATTTTTTACTTGGATACCAGGTTTGCCCAAATAATTTGACGTTATATAATCATATTTATTATTTCCAATGGTAGAAGAAACAATCGTTGCTGTCTCGATACATCTATCCTCAGGGCTTGTGTAAATCAATATTGGCTTTTGTAAAGCGAGAAGTAATTTGCTAAAATTTATAACATTCTTTCTTCCTATATCCGTTAAAGAAAATTTTTCTACATCCTTCTCTCCATGCCTTATAAATGCACATATCCGATTGCCACTATTAAACTGCTCAATATCAATCATTGGTGTACCTTTCTCTTATTAGTGTCGAAATCATATGGCAAAACATTAAATGCATATCCTCTGAAATTTGCATATTATTAACATTTACATGGAGTGAGTAGTTTGATAGTTGTTTTAGTTTACCACCATCGAATCCAACTAGAGAAACAATGGTATTTCCTCTTTGCTTAACAAATTCTGCTGCTTTTAAAATATTCATTGAGTTTCCACTACATGATATGGCAATAAATATATCAGAAGGCTTCAACATAAATTTCAATTGATGTACATACACATCATCATACGAAATATCGTTAGATATAGCTGTTAACATAGACAAATTATCGGCTAAACAAATTGCTGGCATCGTACCTTTAGAAAGGGAAAATGCCATATTTAAATCATTTTGAAAATGTGAAGCAGTAGATGCCGAACCTCCATTACCACAAATATAAATCCTGCCACCGACATCGTTTGTGGAATTGAAAACATCGCAGATTTTCAAAATGTTATCGTGATTAATATTTTGGCAAGATCCTACCACAATATTAACATATGTCTTTAGTATATTTATATACTTCATATTTTATCATCCCCACATATAAAGCTTAAAAGTTCACTAAACATTTCTTTATAGTAGCCACTTTGATAATGAGATGGTGAAGCACCGCCAATTAATGGAGTGTTAATATCACTTTTCCAATTTGTTTTTCTCTTATCTAAATATATTGCAGATGAAAATTCTCGCAGAAAAGCCTGATCTACATAATCCCATGCACAATTAGTATCTGATATCCACTCCATCTTGTCATTCCATACAGTTGTAGTTTGTGTATCAGTATCAATTTTATATTTACAGAGTCTACCCCCAACCAAAACAATATTCCTTATTTTAAATACCGATAAAAGTGAATGAAATTTTTTAACACTTTTCTTATATAGATGTAAATGTTCTTTTGAGCCTGGATATATAACTTTGCACGAAGAGAAAAAACGCTTAAAAATGGACTCTGAAAAATATTTATTATAAGTCAAGTAACTGTTATCTTGAAACTTTATGACTGGGCAAGTTGCATCTATATAATTATCAACAACGATTAATTGGCAGTTGTAAGATTCTAGAATTTTTTTTAAGTCCTTATTAAATTCTACATTTACATACTTTCCAGCATCTCCAGTTATCAAATCGTCTATATTTAAATAATCGTATTTAATTGGAGCAGATAAAAGAGAAATGAAAGAATTATGAAATAAAGTTTTCCTCACGGAAAAATACTGTTTGTACGATGGATTGAAGAAAGAATCGGATTTAAATATGCTCCTACTAAAGCATGAACTTATGCATAAAACATTAATAGGCAAGTTTTTAACATCCTCAAAGAAAGGCTTGTTTATGTGTTGAAACTCTAACATTTTCTTTTCTGTATATACAGCACTTTTATATACATTGTACTTTACAGAAAAATGTATACTGTTTTCAACAACAAAAACAATAATATTATTTATATCTACGTTATAAATCTTATCAGAAATTGAATAAAATATTCTCTTGCTTTTGTTGCAAATAGAAAGTTTGAACTCATGATTCGGAAACTGTTCAAAAAATCTTAGCAGAGTAGATATCTTCGTCATTATAATTTTCTTTGTATTATCAACAAACAAAGAAAAAATATATGGATAGTGCTTATTGACATCTTCAAGCCATCCCTCAATTTTTTCAAATCCAGAAAATCGAAGCATAAGTTCTTCAGAATTAAATTCAATACCTTGGATTTGTACATCAAACATCATTTTTATTAATCAGCTCCCAGCCTCTTGAAACTATATTACTTAAACTGTTAATTGAATCGATTATCTGGAAAGTCATATTATCTATGTGATATTCGTTATATAACATATCATCTAATTCTTTAGTTGAAAACATTAGATGACATTTAGTACTCAACGGAATATTTATTCTCTTTAATAATAATTCTATTTTGTCCCAGTAGAAAATCATGTTTATGAAATTTTTTCTTAAATCCTCTATATATTTTTCTCCAAAATATTCGCAGAGTACACGGCTGTAAAAAACATCATTCATATTCATGGAATATCCGCTTAGCCAATCAAGTTTTCTGCGAAGAAAAGAAATCATAATATACATTGATACTATTGTATCTTTAAATGCTCTTTTTAAGTATGATACCTCTACCTCTCCATCAAAATAATAAATATGCTGATAATACTTGTAATCTAAGAAAATGTCATTTTGTATTTCCAAATTTGATAAATCACCCAAAAAATCATGTGGAGTTGTATTTTCTAAAATCTCAATGGAATATAAACAGTCAATATTACAACGCAGTTTATATTTCTCTTCATAGCCTTCAATCAAAGCATCATAGTTTCTAACATTTTTTATGCTCATTATATTTTCACTAAGTGACTCCTGCCGACACTTATATTGGATGTTGCCATTATCAAATTTTAGTATATACAGATTGTCGCTTTCCGATAAATAATCATATTCATGTGTTATCGGATAATGTTGGAATTTACCGTGTATATGATCAATAGGATGTTCAAAAATATTAATTATCGAATAGTTAATTAGTTCCTCAACATTCTCATATATCTCCTTTTTCTTTTCGTCATAACAAATAGTCAAATCGGTATCGCTCTCTATACGATCCGTGTGCTTTGTAAGACTGCCAAACTCATATATCAAACATTTATCAGGTAAAAATGCGCGGAATTTACTTAGCACAGTCTTTATAACATACTGCCTTAAATCACGGTACATATCTCTAAATTCAAAGTAGTATTCCTTGTTTGGAAGCACGATATCACTAATGATGTTGTAATTGTCGAAAAGAATTTTCTTCTTAGCATTAAAATCATTTTTCAACGAAGTAAGAAAGATGACATAGTCATCATAATCTATAATATTTTCACAATTAAATACAAACATAACTCATCCTTTTTCAATTATCAAATTACCTATCACTAAAACATCTAAGTTCATTTTCAAAAAGCACTCAATAGCATCCTTAGGTGTATTCACCAGAGGTTCACCACGATTATTAAAAGATGTGTTGCATAAAACGGGAACACCTGTTAATTTATAAAAAGCATTTAATAGGGAATAATATCTAATTTGTGCGGGAGTAACTGCCTGCGGCCGTGCAGTATTATCAACATGAACAGTAGCAGCAATATCCCTACGCTTATTCTCTTTAACCATTGCTGCTACATTCATGAAGTATTTTGATTCAGGTTGACCATCAAAATACTCGGTATATTTTTCAATCATAATACTCGGTGCGATTGGGCGCCACATTTCTCTTTGTTTAATTGTATTTAATTTTATTAAACTACGTCTATTTCTTGGATCAGCCAATATACTACGATAACCTAAAGCCCTGGGGCCAGCTTCAAAAGCACCTTGCATCCATCCAACAATTTTTTCTTCAGCTATCAATTTGGCTACATAATCATATAGTTCTTTATCTTCAAGTGAAAAGTATTTTACTTTATCATTATAGTTTTTTAAAACTATTTTTGTGTAATCATCTGTATACGAGATACCTAAACCTGATAGTACGAGCGGTGTATTAGTAAATGGTTTGCCATACAGCTGGTAATACAATTCAAGAGCAGACCCAACTGCGGTTCCCGCATCTGATGCAAAAGGAGGAATAAATATATTCTTAAACAAACCAGATTGCTCGATTTTTCCATTAGCCGAACAGTTTAAAGCAATCCCACCAGCTATAACCAAGCTGTCAAAAGTGGTGACATCCTTTAGCTCGGCAACAAAATCTAGCAAAACATCCTCTAAAGCCTTCTGAGCAGAAGCTGCAAAGTTTGCATAACTCATTATTTCATCATTATTGCCTGATTGATATGGAAAACAATTTTCCAAAAAATATTTTGCTAATTGCTCAGTCCTTATATTAATCGAATTGAATATTCCTTCATTTTCGACACTCGGTAGGCATTTAAACAGAAGTTTATCTCTTGAAGGCTCAAGCGGCATCTTCATAGTAGGTTTACCATATGATGCCAGTCCCATGAACTTACCGACTTCTCTGTACTTTCCATATAGACCAGCATATCTAGCTGCTCTATTGTAAAATATTCCCAATGAGTTTTGTATATTTACTTGCTTAAAAAAACTTATTTCTCCATTGTTATTGACTAAGCCGAGAGACGTAGATGCATCTTCTCCTCTATTATCTACGACTAGAATAGCACACTCCTTATATCCACTCAATCTATACGCACTTGCTGCATGTGAGAGATGGTGTCTAATCGGGTATATCGGGGGTAATTTCTCCCCAAATATATGTCTTGGTAAAAATCTATTCTTATCTTCAAAAATAGTATACTTCGCCTTTTCCTCCTCAGACATTTCGTACACTTTATTTCTATAGTTCCAATCCATACCGATGGAAATTGCAGAGACATCATTCATTGATATACCTGCACTATTTAGGCATTCCATAATAGCTTCTACCGGAGCTTCGCCTAATGCTAATTTGTTGCGACTTATACGTTCCTGCTCAATAAAACTAATCAATTCGCCGTTCCTTATCAATGCTGCCGCAGAGTCATGATTTCCTATATTTAATCCTAATACAAATGTTTCCATTTCTCTCTCCTAATTATTCATTTTTATACAGAAAAGATAACCATGTTTCTTCAGATACATCATCTGCATCATACAATTTACCACGTGCAATTATCAATTTTGCAAGGATGCTATCCATTCTTTTACTTGAATTCTTTAATTCGTTAAATGGCAAATATGCATCATAGGCCGAAATATTCAATATAAATGAATCACGACTAAAAAATTCTATATATTGTTTAACAAAATCTGTTACGCCCTTTGTAATATCTCGTATTAACGAATAATTCTCTTTTTCCTCGCGATCAAAGGATAATCCATGGCTAGTATAACCAAGGAATGATGGTGTACATGACTGGGTGAAGATCTCTAGCAGTAAATTGTTTTTTTTCGTACCCATATTAATATGGATATCCATTAAGTCTCGGTTTAAATTTGATGAAAAAAGATATGAATGTATTGTTTTATCCATGGTATATAAAGCGGCCATATTGTCGATGGGTTGTTTATATCCAGCAAGTAACGCATATACTTTGCATTCTAAATTTAAGTATTTATTTATAATTTTTTTTATTATTAAAGGCCCGGTACCAGCCCAGCCCACATCTACAATAGCAATTTGTTTTGAATTACCAACGGCATTTCTAACAGCATCAAATGTAGCTACTATATCCTTACGAAAAGCATCAATAATAAATGTTTTATTATCATAAAAGAGTTTTTCAACAATTGGAGCGGTTGTAGTTGTTAATAAAGTGTCCCTTGTCAGTGAATATTCTTTAAGTTTATATATTAATTCATCGATATCAAAGAATTCTAATAAATGTTCGATTTTAATATTGTAAAGGCCTCGTGATTTATGCCAAATCATTCTTTGACAAAATTCATAGAAATTTTCAAGTGCAGTGATTTTCATACCAGCAAGACGAGACCAATAGAAGTATTCCCATTGTTTGTGACAAGGAAGTAAATCATACATTTTACTGTATACATCCCCGTCTCTAGATAAAAACAATATCTTATCAATATCCAAATCATTTACGAAATTATTTATCCATTGAACAAATCCTAGAACATATATACCTCCGTAAATAAATCCTAATTTATATGCCTCACTATACATATTATTGCTAGTATAGAGGTGCCTATTTACTATAGCTGAATAAACTCTACTAGTGATATATGACATATTGGGAATTCTTGTTCTACCACCAATATCATTTACATTTCTATAATAGTATGAATCAAGACCAGCTTCTAATGCATTTTTTACATCACTATCATAATTATCACCGACATGAATGATTTTTTTCCCTTGGTATACTTGCTTTAGATAATGAAATAAATCTCCATATTTTTTTGACTTATTTAATTCAGATGAAACATACACGTTTTCAAAATATGGATACTTATTTATTTTAAGTAACTCCGCAATTTGTTGTGATGACAAATACATATCCGAGCATATGACAATTTTTTTCTTGGAAGCAACACATAAATCGACAATTTCTTTCATGTATTGATTTGCTATACAGTAATGTTTTTCCAATTCATATTCTAACTGTGCAGTTTTTTTAGGGTCCAAGTTAGTTTTATGCGAAATCAGGTGGTATATTTCATCTATTGTCACATTATCATGAGAATATTTTCGATTTTTTTCAGTTCTGACCTCATTTTCCGAATCTACTCTTATCTTGGAAAATTTATAGATACCTAGTTTTTCTTCCATGATTGAAAATAATACTCTAGGGCTTGTAAACGGGCGCATAATTAACGTACCGAAAACATCAAATGAAATTACATCGTATTCACATAACCTCTCTACTAGCTCCATGACAGGCAATCTGCTATTTTCTTGAGAATAAAATGGATCAATACTGTTTAACTCTGTGGGAGCGATATTTTCATAATTATACATCTTAGTTCTCTCCCCAATAATATACGCACATGAATCGATTGATTTGATAATTAAGTGTGCATCTTTAGGTCAGCATTCATTTAAGTCACTTAATTAATTTATCCGTCATATATCTATCGGCCATCCATTTATCCCAATAATATTTGTCGAAACCCTAATTTCTGTACTGTGTACACCGTGCTCATACTCTACTCCCTCATTATAGCGATTGCTGAGGAACATCACACGCTGATTGGTAGAGCCAACCCAATCTCGATTTCCATCGTAAAGAGCTTCGACAAATTCTCCGTCCACCAAAATGTCAGTATTTTTTAATAGCAAATCGATGCTATTATCGTTCATTATCAATAAATCTTGGTATTTGTATCCAGTAAAGAGCAATACAGAAAGTCCTGCATCTTGACATTTAAGCGCAAGCTCAGCAAATCCTTCTGCTTGCAGTATTGGTTCACCACCTATAAAAGACACCCCCTCGATATCATTCTCAGTTTTGGAATTTAAGATGACCTCCATTAATTTATTAACATCTACGAGGTGCTTACGCTTCATCGGCTGCATATGAGGATTACAACAGCCCGGGCAACGTCGCAAGCACCCCTGACACCATATGGCGAAACGTTTGCCCGGACCTTCTGCTTCAGTACACGGACGAATCGCTGATAAATTTAAGTATGCCATAGTACCTAATCCAACGAGAAGTCAAATTCAACGTCCCCTCTTGGCGTTGTGTCGATGTCCACTTTGATTGTTCTTCCACCACGCATGAGTTTCTCCATTTTCTCAAATACAAAGTCCGACAAAGGATTGATGAGCTTCTGCTCCATTGCATTGAGCATACCTCGTCCTCCGTTGGCTTTATTTGCGCCACTTCCTAATGCGGCAAATGCTCTATCTTCATCTTCAAAACAAATTTCAGCCTTGTATCGTTCCTTTATGAAGTCTCTGATTGGCTTAAATTTTGATTTTCCAATGGCTATCAAAACATCATCATTTTGAATAAAATTGAAGGGCACGATATTGGCTTCGCCGATACGGTTGAGAATTTCAGGTCGTTTAAGCTCAGTTACAAAATGCTCCGAGACTTTATCTATGAAATGCTTTCGTGTTAGCTCGGCACTCAAGGAAATATCAGCATCGGCGGCTCCAATATTTGAAGTGAAGATTATAAACGTCTCGGAGAAATATACTGTCTCTCCTTTGCCGTCAGTCAGCCGTCCGTCCTCAAGAATTTGTAGGAACTTGTCCATAATGCGTCCGTGAGCTTTTTCAATCTCATCGAAGAGGAGAACGCAGAAGGGCTTTTCCTTGACTGCATTGGTGAGTTCGCCTCCTTTTTCATACCCCACATAGCCTGGAGGAGCACCTACCAAACGCTGGTCGCTTTGCTCATGGGCATATTCGCTCATGTCAAATCTGCGGTAGGCGCTTTCATCGCCAAAGACAAACTCCGCCAACGACTTTGCTAATTCCGTCTTACCTACACCGGTAGGTCCTACAAAGAAAAGTGCCCCCTTCGGTTTCTTTTGCTTGGTGGAATGCTGAAGCCCTGCAAATCCCGTATAGGCACGGATAATAACGTCCCGCACTTTTTGCACGGCTTCGTCCTGTCCCTTGACACGCTGACCAAGAAATTCCTTGGTGGCTCTGAGTTTCTCATAGGATAATTCCTCCCAAGGGCTTTTCTTTTCACCGTAGCGATAAAGGTTTATGAGTTTTTCAAAACTCATACGCTCCGGCATTTGATTGGACAATTTGATAATCTGAGCGATATTTTTCAGGCTGAAGCTGTCAAGAGCGTCGATAAAATTATCCATGACGGTTTTATCTTCTATGCCAGGATCTAAATGTAGGAGGTTCTTGTCCTTTTCCACGTACTTTGCTCTCTCGTCTCGTGAAGGCATGGGGACATTAATTGTAGCTACTAAAGGATTATCAACATACACGGATGGGGGAAGCATAGCAGTGGTTTTAGCAATGAGCACCAGCAGATTACCATTATCGCTCACGAATTTAAGGCCGTAGTCCTGGCTTTTGGTAATTGCAATCATCATATTGGTGATGTTATTGCGTTCTTCATCCGATAAGCTACGTCCATCACCGAATAGATAATCAGAGTAATCCACGATAGCTGCTGTACCGCCGCTTTTATTTTCCAGCCATGTCCGAAGCTGGGGGAAAAATTCTTTAGGTTCAGCGTATTTATTGGTATTGGGCTGCTGGACATCATCGCCAAGACCCATATCATACTCGGTGCCACCCTCCGGCTCATCAACTTTTATGCCTTCAAGACCGGATGGAGCGGATGCGCCCCTTTCCCAGGAACTGCCCCCCTCCGCTCTATTCCACATAATTACACGTTCATAACCGCATTTAAAGGCCATGTCGCGAACACAATCCACCACTGAAGTGTATTGCCCAGATCTTTGAGGATTAAGTATAATGTCATTAGTATTGCCAGAGAGGATTACTGCTCCGCGAAGTTTCATCTCCCGCTCAAGTCGGTCAAGCCACATATCGCTCATTACATTTTCCCTCCTATATTGGAATCGGTTTGCCCCTGTCGTCGCAAAATACGGTCAGGATTCTGCCATTTGACAACTTCATCCGATAGTTTGATTCCATATACCGATTCCCAATCGGCCTTTGCCGAGGAAATATCTTTCAGGCAGCTTTGCCCTTCGTAACCATCAAGTCGATACCACACTTTGTTGTCAAGGGTCAGCCTAAATTGAGCTTTGTTGCCGGATGGTCTTTGCGCCGTTATTACTACGGCACCGTCGATCAACTTAGGCTTGCTGAGAGTGAAATCATGGTCGTTAAACCATTTATAGATGGCTTTGACTTTTTCCCGGCGTTCCTCTTCATCAATCAAGGCCTCATCCGTTTCTTTTGCCACAGCCTTAATCTGCTCTTGGACTTCCCTGACGCTGACCGTACCTGTAGCGGCTCTCGATCTAATCTCCTCCAGTTTATCCAGCAGAGCTTTTGATTTCGAGTTATCCTCAAATTTCTCTGCTGCGACAGACTTCTTTATATCATCTATCTGTTTGGCAACTACACGACTCTCCTGTTCCTTTTGCTTCATTGCTTTCCACTCGTTGGCCTCCGTCTTTGCTTTCTCAATAATCGCCGTCAGTTTTGTTTCAATCTCCTGCGTTGAGGCAATGGAGCCGGACAAAATATCATTTTTGATATCGTTCAATTTGTCTGCGGCGAAATTGGCCACTATCGAATCTAAACCGCCGAGTATCTCGTAATAGCGAGACATAGCTGCATTCTGCGCCGTTGCCTTTTCACGCTTGGCTTCAAGGCGAGCTATACGAGCCGATTCCTGAAATACTTGCCGAGCCTCCCTGCCTAGGCCCCAAAGGCTGTGGATATAACTCCCCACCTCTTGGCTAACTTCTCTGGCGGCCACCGGATTACTTGAAAGCAGATTGCCGATGGTATCCAAATCCTGTGCCAAACGGCTCATTTCCTCAGGAATGTAATCTAGATAACCTTGGGAACACATATCATTATATTGGTCTTGGTAACGCATATAAAATTCCCGTGTCTTATTGCTGACTCGAGCACGGAAAAGTTCCTCACGCCGTCTCTGTTCCAATGCAAAGACGAGTTCTGCTTCTTGACTCATGCTGTCACCCCTTATTTTTTCTTCTTTTTGTTTTTCCCTTTTCCCTTGGGAGATTGTGCGCTTGTCAGTTTTTCGTGGAGATTATGTGCCGTGATGGCCTCCACTCCCTCTGATTGAGCGAAATTTTGGAGGTTTTCATCGTCCGTTACCATGACGGCATTTTTCACACGATATTTAACCGCAACAGACAGAATGTAAACATCTTTAATCCCCGATTCCCTGAAACTCTCCGAGAGCAATTCCAGATAATTATCCTCGTTCTGCTTCAGCCATGGCTCCTCACCGAGTTCATTGATTTTCCGTATGGCTTTCCGAGCTTGATATTGCTTCTTTTCGTCATTGGCTGTCTTAAGACCGTCCAATTCCACCAAAACCTGTTTGGGGATAATTACCAAAGCCTGATTGTTGGTAAAATCATCCAATACATCAGAAAAATGCATCAAAGCACAAGTGTCAAAGACATACACTTTGCTGTATCTGCTTGCGGCATCATCATAGAAAATAGCTACGGCATCTGAAGCTTGTTCCATACGTTCCAAGAGCAGACCAAAGTTGGTGTTTTTCCAATCTATGGTTTTTACATCTACATCTGTATTGTTTTTGATAGATTCCAAGGCTTCCCGCCATTGTGTCGTCCACTCACGGACATCGCCGAGGATTCCAACTTCCTTGTTTAAGAGTACAGAGCGAATAGTTTCAGTACTTGCAGGAATAGGTACATCTCCTAACAGCTTTTGCAATTTGTCATTTAGCTTTAAGAGCTTGTCCAATTTTTTATCTACGGGTGTGAGTTGCAGTATCTCTGAAGAATTTAGCAAATCCCGTATGTAATCGGCAGTATAAAATTCTTTATACGGCACATCTCCAACAAGATCCAAGAGTTTCAGCATACGTCGATCCAGTAAATAGTATCTTTTTACCAGATTTATGACGAATTCGGAGAAATCGCTCGTATCTTCGTATATATACGGTATCAAACGAGAAACTGTACCGATATGTCCTTCGATAGCAGCGGCATATACGCTACGGACGCTGTCCTGATAGCACAGCCCTTCTGGAAAGTCATTCGGGATGTTTATTACTGTATTTTTTCCCGCATCATCGAACCCGAACGTGGGCTGACCCAACAGTAAACAAACCTTATTTTCTTTTCCCTCCATTATATTAGAAAACTGCGGAACAATGGCGAAAATTTTGGATTTTGCCGCATAGCTTTCGATAGTATCCGAAGCCTTGGTATATACCGCATGCTTTCGCTTACCCTGAAGCGTATCAACGCCAATCATCGGCAATTCATAGTCGGGCATCGTTCCTAAATCCGTATCTTTAAGTACGGTTTCGGAAATTTCCGCATTAGGTGCATTCAAAAGACTTAAATTGCCTTCGCTGTCCATAGAAATTTCATGGCTGGTATTTTGCCACTTTATTTTGGCATCACCTTCCGGGGCAATATCGTCTATACGAGAATTCCTTTGCAGCCACGAGGGAGCGTTTTTACCCTCCGCTTGCCATTTTTCAATTCGTGATGCGATTAAGGAGCCGGGGAAACCGGGCATATTTCCTTCATTGATGTCTTTTGCCTTTGGATTTGTTGTGTTGTCCAAAAGACCTTTACTGCTGTTCACAAGACGATTATTGACCACGTCATAGATAACGGTAATTTTTTGAGTTTGCGACTTTGCCGGAAGTTTTCCTTCCTTTTGTAGGCGTCGGCCGTTATCCGTCAGCCGTAAATAGCCGCATCGCAGTTGCTTCCATTCGCTTTGATCGCTAAAACCCGGAATTTGCTCTAGGGCATTGACATCTACAAGGTCTGTCAGGACTTGCCGAAGAAGTGTATTTCCATCCGCTACTGAGAAAATCGCTGTAAGAATGCTTTCCAAGGGAGTGGACGCATATTCTGGATACGACTCGGCTTTCTGAGCAATTTCCAAAAGCATCCATTCCATTGCCGTGGATTTGCGCTCGGTATGATGAGTCACTTGAACCGAATATTCCACAAAAGGATAAGCTATCCTTGCTTTCCCTATATTCACCGCTCCTTCGCCTCCTTATCGTATTCTTCCATAATCTTCGGCACATCGTTTGGGGTAATCAGTGTCTCCCCCGCTATCAAAGCTCCATTGCGAGCTATATCGTCAATTATGTTTTGATAGATGCGAGCACTCCTGATTTCGCCCGTGTCCATATTGGGAATAGGAACAGCCAATCTGCCATAGAGTTCTCTAGCTCCCACAATGATCAACAGATTTTGCGCACGGGAGAAGGCAACATTGATTCGTTCAAAAGCTGCCACATGACGGCTAGCATTACCGTGTTTGGTATTACAGACTAAACTGGTGATAATAATCTGCTTTTCTTTGCCTTGGAACCGATCCACCGTATTTACATCCACCTTTAGCGCCTTGAGTTTGCCATGACTGCGCATATCTTTTACGGCTTTTCTCAGATCGCCTACTTGAGAGCCATAGAAAGATATGACACCTACTGTTATGCCTGACTGCCCCATAGTGGCATAGGCATCGTTGATTTTTGAGAGCATAGACAAAATTATGTACCTCTCGAAAATATTATGGAGCGAAGTGCTGCCGGGGTATCGGCTCTGCTCCATCAGCTTACCTTGCAACTTGGAGGAATCCACCCAATAAGCATGACAGTCGGGACGTAGAAAACTTTCACCCTTGTCAGTAGTAACTTTTAGCCCGTGGGCTTTTGTCTTGTTTTCAACCTCCATAACACCGCTTTCCAATTTTCCGTCATAAAAGCGATTAATGACTTTTTGAATGTCCGAGTGCATACGATATTGGGTAAGCAAGGAATGCTTGATACGTTCGTCTGCATTCTCGAAATACTCACGGAACAGAGAGGATGTAACCATTGTGCGATAATTATTCAAATCCTCTTCGTGAAGTACCATTTCCGAACTGTTGTCATCGTCGTCATCACCTGTTTCGGCTTTTATTTCTTCCAGCAGTTCATTATAAGATTTTTCGTATTCATTGAACACTGGCGGTAACTGCCTGTGGTCGCCCACCAATATCGTCTTTCTCGCCCGCATTAGTGGTGGCAAGAGTTCCGGAGGAGTCGCCTTGCTGACCTCGTCGATAATGACCACATCGAAGTCCGGGAATTTCTCGTCAAGATCCCTCATATTTGCCGTGCAAGTAATGCCCACCACATTGCAAGAGGAAATATAAATGTCTTCGTAGTATTCTTTGTCATACTTGGCGGTTTTAGGATCGCCCAACTGCTCAGTAAATTTTTCTAGTGTCCCCTGCCAAACCTGCCGAATGGAAGCATCATTATTCCACTCCTCCTTCAGCCGATTCATCTCTGCTTCGATACAGGATTCGATTTCACCTCTTTCGCAGTTGTATTTAACGGAGAGTGTCTCACCCAATTTTTCTTTAATGGCGATTTCTTCCCGCTTACGCTGCATTTCTTCTTTTAACTGTTTGATTTGTCCCTTATAAGATTTTACTATCTCGGACAACGATTCAATATCCTTAGACTGAAAGGAATCAATGACGTTGCCCATACTATTTAATGATTCTTGAATTGCGCTTTGATACGCCGACTCTATATCAGAGAGCAATTGCGCCATTTGGATCTGTCCTTCGGAAGACTGAATTTTTGCTTTCTGCTCTTCGTTAAACAGAGCAAACTCCTCTGGAGACAACGTAAAGACTCCGCTTTCACCTAACTTTTCTCTTTCGTCACGCAGACAGTTTCGCTTATCTTTGAGCACTTTCCTTATCTCTGCGTCATCTTCCTCTGCCAACTGCTCGGTAATCTTTCTTATCTGCTCGTCGATATCCTGCATTTTCAATTTTGCAATGTCTGCATCCGTATTTGCATTTTGAGCAACCGCTTGCAGCTTATCACGTAAGACAAAAAGTATGCCACAGGACGTAGCTATCCTACTTATCGATAAAACGGGTTCACGCCGTATCACATCCTCGCTTACGGAAGGTGCAAGAATAATGCCCTGCTCTGCAGCGGTACTAATAAGTCGCCAAAAGATAGGTGCAACTACGTTACCCATGGTCCCTGGAATAAAGAAATCTCCGCCGGAAATTTCGTTTCGCTCCGCCATCCCTTTGAAATTCATATATTGGCGTTTGGTATTTTCGTGTTCGCTACTTTCTTCTAATGCCTTTTGAAGATTGTTTTCTGCTAATGTAAGGTTGCGACGGCAATCTTCAAAATTTTGACTTTGCATCGTAAGCTCATGGTTCAAATATTCCAAATCAGCAGTAACGTGCTGTATATCACGTAGCTCCCTTTCGCAATTGCTATAGTCTTGACGATTTTTATTCCACGGTGTTAAGAACTTGTCCATAACCGATTGGCGTAAAGTCTCGTAATATGTGGAAAGCACCTTAGATGAGCCAAATTTGCTGCGCTCTTCATCACGATCCCTATCCCTTTCGCTTAGGCGGATAGCTCGAATTTCTGAGCGATTTGCCAGTCTGTCCAACGCATTGTCTACGGCATCATGGGATTGGGATGCCAGAAGGACTCGATTACCCTGGCGAGCAAGCTGATATATGGCCTCTGCAATTACGGTTGTCTTGCCGGTTCCTGGGGGACCTTGTATTAAGCACAAATCCGGAGTTTCCAACATTTTGAATATGGCTTCACGCTGATTGAGATTATTGGCAACGCTGATATTGAGCCAGTTATCGCCTACGAGCTTTTCCCATTCCTCTCGGTCTTGGGGCTGAGGCAGCCTCGCCCGCGTCACATCGAAAATCCACATTGCCATATTTGGCGAACGGCAGTCACGATCCTGCTGTAAATCAGATACAGCTCTGTCTAGCCGTTTAAAGAGGGACAAATCCTTGATAACGAGTGGAGCAAGAAAACCTGTCTGCGAATAACGAGGAAGCAGTTGATTTTGCACATACTCGTCCCGCTCTTCATCCGTCATTTCTTCAACTTCATCATTATCAGGGATGGCGTACACCAATTCTATCTCGTAATGACCATCTACCTCGCGTCCTTCTTTGGAAAGACGGCGTATCTGACTTCCTATCGGCTCGAATTTTTCATTCCAGCGATGACGTTCTTCGTTATACACGAAATTGCCATTCTCATCGGAATATTCCTTGTCGTCGTATGCTGCTAACTCACCGCGTTTCAACCACTTGGCTTCTGTTTCATATGAATCCTTATTCGGAAACTGCACCGTAAAGACTAGATTGCCGTCCTTATTTTCTATATTTATATACCGTGCACCATGCATACGCTTTTTGACAATGGTGCGCCGCCACTTTATGTAATCTTTCCATTCCTTCAGCCGTTCTTTGGTGTGTTCGTTTAGTGATGCAGCAGCATCCGCTAAATCGTACATAAAATTGCCGCCACTGCCTTTAACTCTTGAGGCATCGTCATAACGAGTAATTCTGCACGGCACCTCATAAGCAAGCAATTCTTCATCATATTGTTCTGTTACGCTATCAACCACAAAATAGTCGCCACTTACATAACCTTTGAAGAGCAATGTCTTATTTAAAGGGAGAATGTTAGACAAGTAATCGTAAGGAACTCGCTTGTATCTTATCGCTAATTTGAGATTTTTTGTACTACTATCATCAAAAGTGTAATTTCGGACGAAAGTATCTTGGGTTATACCGTCCCTGAATAAACTCTTGATAACTGCGTCGAAGAAATCTGCGGCAACGTAATCTTCCATTCCGAATCCTTGATATTTCTGAATTAGATCTTTCTGATCTTTCTGGAGATAATTGGAACGATTATTTGCTCTGATACACAAAGCATTAGGCGAATTTTGGTATTGGGTTATCTCGCTGTTTTCCGTAATATTCTCTGCCACGCTTTTTTCTCCTTTTTCGATATTTGACGAATTTACCTTCCGGGATTCATGGTCATTATTCTGTCTGAAATTAATACTAGAGGCTGTCCGAATACTTCGTTGAGGATTGACGGACGTTTGTCGCCTACTACGAAATGGGATATCCGAATGGCCTTGACCGAATTCTTCTCTTAGGCCGTCTGCAATAGCTCTTTTGGCCTCTTTTTTGGCAATATCTACAATACCCCCTATTAATTCATCAAAAATCCCCACAAGACAACACCTCCTATCCTTATATAATCTCTATTTTCAAATATAAAATAATTGTTTCAAATTCTATTCTTATATTACATATTCTCAATGATAAGGAAAAAGTACATTGTCTATTTGAACAAACTGAATATTTTGCTTATAGTTCGCTCTGCATTATTGCGGACATAATCAGGTACGGTTCTCACCATGTGGTCACTTTTACGAGAGTTGCAGGGGCGACACATCGGTTGTAGATTATCCGGGCTATCCCAGCCGCCGTAATGTTGCGGCCAGCAATGATCCACTGTAGTTTCATCGAACCGCATCTTTTTCCCGCATCCGGCACAAGTATACCAACCATGATTTCCACGCTTGTCATTTCTAAAGTTATCTCTGTACCCCATATGAATCCTCCTCTAGGGTTTTACATATATAGAGACAACGAGATTTTTATGCCTTCTTTATCGACTCCACCATTTCCTGTTTATTATTATTTCGACACGTTTTATCGTATTCCTCTGTATATGCATGATTTTTCAAGGTATATATCCTGCTAAAATCTCGTTATCTCTTATTCTATTCACTCGAATCTAGCAATAGGCACTTTCATTACCGTCTAACCGTGCCAAGGCTTTATCACCAAACAAGCTGTGAATCTTGTTTCTGGCCATTGCCTTGATATCTTCGGTTATATACATCTGCGCCAAGAGCAGTGCCATCCCAATAGCCGTGGCATCATCTGCATATCCGGCAATAGGTGTAAAATCTGGGATTAGGTCAATAGGGGAAATCAGATACCCCAAAGCTGCATAGATACCAGCCTTTACTTTAGCAGGGCAGTTCGGGGACTGTGCCACATAATAGAGCTGTAAGGCCTTGTATATCAAGGTAAGTCCTATATTGGCCACATTATCCTGTATCTTAGTCCAAAGACCATCCTCTGAGTAGTCTTCAGCATACTTGTCCATATCAACGTTATTGAAATCTTCTACACTTACAGTTTTCATACTCAATCCCTCACATATCCTTGATAGCACGCAGGAAATTGGCTAAGTCGGAGATATTGTCATGAACTGGGGTTGCCATCATTTCATGCTCATTTAAAACATAACGTCTGCCGTTCCTAAGAGAAATCGTCATAGTATCTGTAAATAAGCCGCGTTCAGAATCTACATCGTCAATTTCTTCATATGGTATCACTGCATCCGTACCACAGGAAATAATGATACTGTCATAAGTAACTCCCCATGAGTGAGTCATATCTGTACTGGTTCTGATATAAGCAAAATCCGTCTCTTGATATAATCCTTTGCCCAGTTTTTTGATAATGAGATTCTTCTCTAGTTGCGAAGGCCTCCTGCTGTAGTGGATATTGTTATGTATATCTACAATATCCCATGTTTCCATATCCTGACTGCGACTTATTAAACATTTACGCATCAGCTTTTCCTTAGTGCGGAAAAACACCTCCCGCACATCCGCCACAGACAGACTCTGTAAAGTAGTACACTGAATGCTTTGTAGTGACTGCGCCCAGGTCGGTGGCTTTCCTGCTTGCTCCTGCATACTGATAGATGAAGGACCAAACACTCTTTTCAACCTATTAAGAAACTCCCTACCGTCCTCATACTGGTTGCCGAATCCCTCTGGGAGACTTTCCCCAAATACCATTCCAAGCCAAGTTTCAAGGACATAAACGGCATTCTGTTCTCCCACACCGTAATTATCTGCTATAGTACGTACCAGCTTAGCCAGCCGATCCTCAGTGAGTTCAGTTCCCAACAGTGAGAAGATATCTTCATCAAAGCCTATCAGCAGCAAATTCACTTTCAATTTGTCCTGAGGGAAAATATCCCTCAGAGTTCCTTGGAGTAAGGTACGGCTTCTCATTATGTCGGGATTCTTTCGGAGATATTCACCTAATGTCGATAAATCAAGCATCATTCTACTTCCCCGCCTTCTTAATCGTCAGGTTCCAGAGGCACCTGGGGCAAACTTATACTCTGCCATACCTTATTCAAAAGCTTCCTGTCTGCCGACATCATTATCCCCAAGGAAATGTCATCATGGCTACCCTTGGCAGACATTTCGGCCAATGCGTTGTTATTCAGCTCAGTAAAAAGAGCCTCGGCATTCTCTTTTGCCGCAGTTTCTACAAGGACTTTGTAAAAATTGAATAGATATTCTTCGTTCTGATAAGTCGGGAAGCAATCATCTACCCCATCGCTGGACAAGAAAACGGCCACAGGGTAGGTGCAGGATGTTGTATCTAGCGATAACACGGCATGACGGATTTTCTGGTCAGCATCATCCTCGGATAGGCTAGTTGTGACATTGAGATAGTTTTCCTCATCACGGGGAACCGGCAGCGTGAAGAGTCCGTCAGCGCATAGCACCACTGCAGAACCATCCCCTATCTGGAGCAAAAGCAGTTCGCTTTCTATAGCAATGGCAGCTATCAATGTGGTACCGTAGGCGGTATAGAGGTACTTATCGCTTTCACACTGGTAGCGCTGTTTGTATTTCTCACTGACGAACTCATAACGGGTTTCTTTATCGTCCAACCCCCGTCTGCTGTCCCAGTCTTTCTTCACCGCCTCCCGCCAACTTTGCCATAACTTGTATTTGAAGTTCCTGATACCCTGATCACTGAAGGGAAGGTTTGTATCATACAAGAGGGGCAGAGCTTCGCAGAAAAGCGTGTCGATAGCAATACTTGCACCAATTTCACTTCTAAAACAGTCATTGGCACCGTGCCCATCTGCCACAGCCACTATCTGCACACCGTTCTTTGTACAATTGCCAGAGCTGTCCTGACATCTGAAGCCGCGCTGTGCGTACTTCTGCCCCGGTCTGGACAGGGAAAAGACTTTATATGGCATATTTCGCCCCTCCTTCCTTTTTTCCTGCCTTACCACTCTTCATCGGCAGAAGCTGCAGTCATCTCACCGCCTTGTGCTTCCAGCTCTTCAGCCAGGGCTGCTGTATTGTCATCAGGGGCATCCTCATTTGCATTGGTAGCAACCTTGCGGCTGGCAACCATGGAAGAGGTGATGGAAACGAAGCGGATCATCTTCTTCAAATCCTCTGGAGAATTGGTGTGCAGTACAGTCTCTCTGTTCCCTGTGAATTCAGCCAGGATATTGTCATCTGCATCGCCATAGCCAATTGCTACTCTTACCGCCACCTTATACCAGTTGTTCTCCTTCAGCTTTGCTAGTGCCGACTGGTAATCATCAGTGGGAGCCCCGTCGGAGAGAAGGAACAGCACCGGGGCTACGGAACCACTGGCACGGCGCATGAAGCCAGTCTCTATGGAAAGTTTTTTGTTCAGTTCACGGAAAGCTGCTCCCATCTCGGTGGGCCCCATGGCGTCCATACCGTTCCAGGCTACATTCTGTGGGGAGACAAGCTTGTCCCCCGTCACCCAGTCTGTGCCCCCGGAAAAGCTCATGATAGCTGTCTTGATTTCCGCATCTGCATTCTCGTCATTCATGGCGCAAAGCTCGGGAAGCACTCCCTCAATGGCCGAATTAACTGCTCCAATAGGTGCACCATCCATGCTGCCGGAAGTGTCCACCAGAAAAATCACAGGGCACATACGTCTGGTCATCTCTACCTTATCCAAAATACCTGCCATTGTTATATCCTCCTTAACCTTTCACTACTTCGCCAACTACACCATGACCGAAATCCAGCTTGAAGCCATCACCGATAACGGCCACATCCTCAGGATTCTTCACGGCCTGTGAGCCATCGGGAGCCGTAATCGTCCACTTGCAGCCCGATTCATTCTTCAGCCCAATCTTGCCCGGCTTCTCCAGCACATGAGCAGCCACCTTTGCCTCTTCCTTGGCATTCTCGTACAAGTGATACTCGAAAAGCCTCGACCCACCTATGACGGGAACCAGAACCTCCGTGTTCGCCCGCTTGGGGAATTTGATATATCCGGCTGGCTTTATGCCTTTGCCACAGGCGGGACATGCGAACTCCCCTGTCTCGACAAAAACAGCCTCATGACAATGGGGACACTTCACCAGTGACGCTTTCAACCGCATCAGCACATGCTTCCACATGGCTTCCAGCAAACGACCGTTTCCCTCCTGCAAGCTTTCCTGGCTGAAGGAGGTTATGAACGCCTCCTGAACATAACTGGGGAAATAGGGCCACTTGGCTATAGCGTTGCGATGCAACCCAGGCACCGGACGATTGCTTTCATCCTTGGGGTCGAAGATGAACAAGGGGTTCTCCCCGAAGAATCGCTTTTCGTATTTGCTGGTTAGTGCCGGTACATTGGTGCGTTTCCCCTCCAGCGGATGGTCACCCATGAGAAGGATGAAGAGTATCACTGCCAGGGAGAATCTATCCGTCAGCTTGTCCGGCTTCTTCTCCTTCCGTACCACCTCAGGAGCCATGTAACGCGCCTTGCCCAATATCCCTGATTCAAAGCCGTGACCACCTACGTTGTCATTGTCACAGATCAGGACATGGCCATTGGCCGGATTGATGGAAAAGTTACCATCGTTCAAGTCCTGGTAATTGTAGCCCTTGTTGTGCAAATCCATAAATGCAGTGACAATGTTCAATGCGGCATTCACCATGGCATCAATGCTTCTGAATTTCACCCTTGCCGTGATGAACTTGGAAAAACCCTCGTAGCCCTGCGGATAGAGTGGCATGATATAGCCAAAGGTGCCATTGCACCACTCTGTTAGTTCCTCTGGCCAGATAAAAGCAGGGGATGGGCTTCCTGCCTCGATGTTCTGGTCTAGGTGCCGGTAGAAAGTCTCAGGATTTCCAAGTTTCTCACCAAAGTACCATTTGAGTGCCCTTACCTCGCCTGAATCCAAGCTAACCTTGTAGACAACGCCCTGTCCGCCAATGCCCAACTTGTCTGTGACGGTAATGCACCTGCCATCCCGCAAGAGGATCTGCTGATTTCTCTTCAGTTGCATAATCTTTCTCCCTTAAACAGATGGTTCTGGCTTAATGGAAGCCAGCATTTCATCCAACGCCTTGGTTAAGTCCTCCATGCTGCCCTTGAAGTTACGAACAGCAGTTTCACAATCTTCCTCTTCCTCGAGCTCACTACCGTTAAGAGCCTTTTCTTTGAGATCTGCAATTATTTCCTCCCCACGTTGCTTCAATGTAGCCTGCAGTTCTCTGATGGCGGATTCCACCTCTGTATAGACCTTCTCTCTATCCTCTTCAGTGTTACATCCTTCCATGGCCGCTTCCGCCTCTTGACGTATCTTATCTACCAGAAGTTCCATGCCGTCGGCCTGTCCATCTTGACCCTCAGTGAAGTTGCCGCTCTTCTCACATTCCGATTCCAGCCATGCCGCCAAGGCCAAACCAGCGACCCCTCCTGCAGCCAGCAGCAATCCATTTTTCCACCAGGTCATACCTATCTCCTCCAGTCTCTGCCTTACCACTCGTCAATATCATTATTTCCATCACGCATTTCTTTAAGCGTTATCCGCAGTTCTCGCATAAGTTCTATACACTCTGCTACGGTGGTAGCAGGATTGTGCATTCTTTTTACACCTTCATCAATAATTTGTTTGTAAATTTCTCTTTCGTGGTCGCTCAATTTTACGTCTTTCATTGCAAAATCAGGTTCTTTGAGCGTATCAAATCCAGAAGCAATTACTATTGCTTTGACTGTATCGCCAAGATCATTGTTCACCGTTGCTCCCCAAAGGATATTGCAGTTTCCATCAGTCATTTTCTGGATAACCTCGACCGCTTCGTTTATTTTAAACATGCTCAGTTTTTCTTCACTGCCAGTGATATTAATGAGAATAGATTTTGCATCTTTAATCTTTTCGTCAAACAAAGGAAATGAGGCAGCTTCTTCCGCAGCTTCCATCGCAGCCTTTTCTCCTATGCCAACACCAACACCTATAGCTGATGTACCTGCATTCTTCAAAATCAACTTCACATCAGCAAAATCCAAATTGATTAGTCCAGGCTCTCCAATAAGATTTACAATGCTTTGTATTGCTTGGGCTATCAGCACATCAACAACTTCAAAGTTCGGTTTTTGATCGTATTCCTTCTTTTTTTCCTCCGTCAATGTACGATCGTTATATATGACAATAACTGCGTCTGCATATTCTTTCAGTTTTGCAATACTCTCTTCAGCCCGCTGTTTGCGCCGAGTTCCTTCAAAAGAGAAGGGAACGGTAACAATAGCTACGGTCAAGGCTCCTATATCATTTTTTGCATATGAGGCAACTACCGGGGCTGCACCTGATCCAGTGCCACCACCAAGACCGGCGATGACAAATACCATGTCTGGCTGTCCAAGAGCCTCTATGATATCCTCACGGCTCTCCTTTGCAGCCATCTCACCAATTATCGAGTTGCTACCAGTTCCCAATCCACGGGTGACCTTTTCTCCAATCTGTACTTTCGTTGAAGCAGTGGATTTCAAAAGAGCTTGGGCATCAGTGTTTATCGCAATAAAAGCCGCATCTTTAAGCCCCATCTTAATCAAACGATTTAAAGAATTACCACCACCTCCGCCTACACCTACAACTTTTACATGTGCAAATTCATTGATGTTAGAATCGTTTAATTCAAACATAACTATCTTCTCCTTTTGCATAAAGCATTCTTTAATTGGCATAATCAACTTGCTTTTTGGTTTAGCTGTCAGGACAATTTGAGGATTTTCCTTTGCTGTGTTTAGTATATGCCCTATTGCTATCCCAAAGGTTGCCTGTCAGGCAACCTTTGGGAAAATTTCATCCTCACGCACTAAGCCGGTTAGTCAAAGGTTTCGCTCCATTTGTGTATAGTATAATGTTGATTTCATCAACATCATGTTTTCCATCCTTGATATAGCTGGCTATAATCATATCCTCTGCTATGCTCCGAGAAAGGATGTACCCGGCACGATATAACAAATCATTTGTTTCATCAATGGTGAGCTTCAAGGCTAAAGCTAGTGCCAGAGCAGTTTCCTTACGGGGACGGTAGTCATTCTTCTTTTTTATCTTGGAGAAGTGAGCCTTGGTTATGCCAGCTTTAGTGTAGACTTCGGCAGGCTTAATCCCCTTTTGAGCAATTAGCTGCATCAGTTTTCCCGAAAATGTCAATTCCAACGTTTTAACGATGGTATTTAGAGTCTGCTGAATTTTGCTTGGGTGAGCCATGATTACCGCCTCCATACTATAATGCTCATAAATCGTACGGATAGACATTATAAATATCACTCATGCAAATTCCTTCCTGACATATGTGATATAAATCGGAAGCTTTTCTATTGTCTTGTCGAGCCGGGGGTTACGTGACCAATGTTTGAAAGAGAGGATTTCCGATTCCGATCGCCCTTTGATGAAGAAATGGTAAACTCCCTTGCTAAACCTTTGGGTGAACAGGTAGAAACGTCCTTTGGATGATACGAGATAGAAATGAAGTTTGTTGTTGAGCTTGGAAATTTGAATCTTATCCTTCATGATAAAAACCTCCATGAAATTTGACATCAATTCTTTTTTAATCTAGTTCGTAGTATTTCTTACTACGTCTTTTCGTTAAGTATATTATATGATATAGCGTTATGACATTCAATACAGAATATAGATTATTTTCTGATAAAGATGCCTAAATATGGCAGTGTAGCTAAATTATCTTATTGGTTCTTCGTTTTTCGTATTATATTATGTTTTATCGTTCGATTTAATCTTTAATGCTATTATTTTTATCTTGTAATGTAGTTTGAAATATTATATAATATAGTTAAAGATAAACGATGCTACAGCTCTATACATTAGGGAGGGATAATGATGTCGCAAATAGTAGAAATTGACAAAGCATTTATCGAGGATAGTGTAAGAAAGCTGGATAGGGCTGATGTTGAGATCAGTGAAATCCCGGATATGCAATTTTACATGGAACAACTTACTGAATTCCTCAACAAAAAAGCAGGGGGGGCTAAGCGGGCAGACACTACTGACAATCAGTCCGATGTCTTTACCAAGGCGATGATTAACAACTACACCAAAAACGGTGTACTAAATCCTCCTGATAAAAAAAAGTATAATCGCGAACATATATTGCTTCTGCTTATCATCAACCAATTAAAGAATATTCTAACAATGAAGGATATAAAGACTTTGTTTGAACCCGTACTCAAAAACATGAGCGGAATAGAGGTTGATGATAATATCATCTCCTTGGAAGACATATATACAACCTTTTTGAAGCTCAAAGATGATGAGTATAAAAACGCAGCCACTGACTTTGATAAAAAATTCAGCATTATCAAGGAAAAAACCAGCAAGATCAGTGATGAAAAAAACCAAGACCTTGCAGAAGCCTTCTTGATTGTTATGATGTTAGTAGCCGAAGCAAATATTGCTAAGAGACTGGCTGAAAGCATTATTGATAATCTTCCATCTATCACACAACGCAAAAATTAAAGAAATCCCGGTGTTTCGTATCATTCGAAACACCGGGATTTCTTGCTTCTTTCTTTGTATCACCAGCCGTTTGAGCAGAGACAGCCACCAAAGTTCCTTCAATTGCCTCACGCCTAAGCCAAAGCCAAGGCGTTTGGTATAACTCAAACTTCGCACAAGAGAAACAGGCCAGCACCTATGTGCGGTGTAGAGCCATGACTCCTAGAAAGTCTGCCTCATGCACAGCGTTTCAAACACTTGTTCCATAAATTCGGCAGATTTTCCAAGAACAAATCGAGCATCATGTCCAGTTCCTTTTCCATAAAAAACGTCTTTCCCTTTACCGTAGCAATAAGTTCTTTCAAGAGCAACACCAAGGCATCGAGATAACGCAGATCCTGCAATTCGTCATAAGCGAGATAGAATAGCTCACCTATGCTCCGTTTATCGACATTCCGGCGCTGCTCTAGTGACAACATCATATACCTTGCAAATACAACGGATACATGTGATGTCATTGCATCATAAGACAGAGCGTGGCTTTCTTTCCCAAGTTTCAGGAATGACTTGCATATCTTGAAGAAAACCTCGATATTCCAGCGCTTTCCATAAGTCTGGATGATGTCTTCCTCAGACAAACAGGTATCTGTGGATACCAAGATTAGATAGTCCTTGGGGTTGCTTCTGTTCCTAACGAAAACGAGTTTGACTGGCAGAGTTTTTCCTTCCTTTACCACCGCCGCCTCTACTGAAAGCAGATACTTTGAGCAACCAGGACGCTTTTTAGACTGGCGAAAGATTGCCATTACACTCTTCATGCGTTCGTCATGAAGGAAATGACTGTTTTCAGACTTTTTTACCATAGCAATGGCATCGAAGCCGAGTTCCTTGACTTGAACAAGGGAAGACGGTGAACAGAACCAGGTGTCAAAAAGAACGTAGCGGGCTGGAATCTCCATAGATTTTGCCTCAGCCAAGAGCTTCTGCATAACAACGGTAGCCTTAGTCTGTGCCAGCTTGCGCTGTTTCCCGCCGTTGCTACGCGAGTCGATCTTATCCGAAGACTCCTGCAGCCGATTGACACGATTGGCAGATGAAAGCAGACAGTGGCTGAGTGGCAGAAACGAATTCCCATCACTCCAGCCGAGAGTCAGCATGCGGAACCCCCGCGTATACTTGTGCTCGACGTGGTCAAACACCTTGGCAAGCAGCTCCACATTCTTGGAACGTGCCCTGCTTAACAAGGAGTCATCGATGATAAGCACGTTGCGCCGGTTTTCATTGGTAAGAGGTACAATTTTTTGAATGATGGATTTACCAAGCTGCAGAGTGAATTTGCGCCAGTTGACACAACTGGAATTCATGAAACGGTAAAAGGTATCTTTAGCAAAGGGAATAACAGATGAATCCATCTTTTCCTGCTGATAAAAGGACTTGTTGCGAAAGGCATTCTCGAACGCAACCTTAAACACATTGCTTACAGAGAAACCGCGAACCTTATAGGCATTGCAGGCCTTGAGTATCTTGCCAACATGGAATTCTTCCAGGAAACAAGATATTTTTGAAGAAAGTTGTTCACCAAAGATATGATTCTGTGATACAATGTTCATGGCATAAGCCCTCCGTTTATGTTATGATTGCTGTCACTTTCATTATACAAAACGGAGAGAGCTTATGCTATTTTTTTAGGAAATGGTACAAGTCGAATAATTTGGCAGTTTCACAACTGCGAAGTTTGAGTGGTATAATTAATTTCTCCCTATGAGGGAATTAAGAAAGTGGCGAATCGTAGATACGAGGCGTTCCTGCGGAGCTTTCGGCCTTGCCGCAAATTGCGTCTTATCGAACTACAGACTTATCGTAGGATGAATGGCGATAGCACGGTTGCATGATACGTACTGGCGTAGAAAAATGAGACTTGTGTCTCTATGCCTTATTTATCATATGCATGGCTCTGAACCATTCTATTTTATGTGTGGGCTCATAGTTCATCCACACCTGAACCGAATTCCCCTCGATGCCTGTCCCTGCTCAAGCGGCTGATGCCGCTCGTAATTATTTCTCCATCAATTCCTCAATGATAAAGCTTTCTTCCCCTGCCAAATCGAACTTCGGCTCATAATCTACCTGGGTGTGCAAAAGAGCTTCGTCTATCTTGATGGATACCTCATCAGACTCACGTGTCAGTTCCTTTACCATTGCTCGTACCTTGTTCCTGTCGTAGTCTATGGTCATGATACGGTCAATATCGTAGCAGTAGGTGGTCTGGTTGCCGTCATTGTTGAAGACGTAGCCCCGGCCTTCGCCCTTCTGCAATACGTGGGAACTCTTGCGGTTGGCAAGCAGCTGCATAGTCATGAGGAATGACCGGCGGCTCTTGTTTGCATCCACTGCAGCATCAAGGTTGAAGGACATACCAGCCTTGGCCTTGCCGATGGCCAGACCAAGCTGTTCTTTCTCATGCATCAGTTGCTGCCATATATCTATTAGCTTCCCTACCTCAAACATTTCTTCGGATTTGCGGCTGACATCTACGCTTTCATCCTGCTGCCCGGCCAAGGCTTTGCTGCGGAGGTGTTTTTCCATGACAGTCATCACATTGTCTATACCAGATAGATAATGGCCTATGTAGTCCAAAAGCTCACCTATTTTGTTCTGTGCCTGAAAGGCTTCCTTTAAATTCATAGTATCATGCCTCCTATGAGATTATCTCTTCTACCCAATTACCCAATATACGTGCACGCATATCTATGTGTCATAACTTTCGATGTCTGGCTCCAATCTTTCTGAATAATATTCTCTATCTAGTCCAGACTAATTGCTCTGCCATATATTCCCTGTAAGAACGTCCATACAAGAAAGTTTGCCTTCAGTCTTTTTGGCAGATGTATCCATCATGATTACCTTTCCTCTGATCAACGGCGTGTATCTTCCAGGAATCAGTTTGCATATCTGGGTATGCCCCACCACAAGCACGGCCTCACCGTTATAACTGGATTTTATTATCTCTTCATTGTAAATAAGCAGGTCTCTGGGGGTCTGGTCATCTAAAGACCTCGCAGAATTGACGCCTGCATGACAGAAGAAGAAACGCATGTTCCCAACCGTTGCTTCATAGCTGAATGGCATGGTTGCGAGGAAATCATGATACACAGGTGCCATTTCCCAGCGTTTCTCTCTGGAAATCCATAGTACAGAACCAGCATCTGAACGCCTGTATGCATCTAATATCACTTGGTCTGTATTTCCCCGCAGGAATACAGTGTTCTGTTGTTGGTGCTGCATGAGCCAATCCAGCACTTCGCAGGGCTTGTCTCCTCCTTGTATGTAATCCCCAAGGAATATCAGCAGGTCTTCTTCTGGGTTGAAGTACAGCTGAGAGTAAAGCGACACCAATTTATCATATTGGCCATGGACATCGCCTACGGCTAGTATACGCCTATATTCCACCGTCATTCCCTCCTGTCCAGTACTACTTCGACATCTTCCGTTTTGTTCCTTCATTATAGTGAAAGAAACACACGCTGTCGTTAATCTCAAGTTATTTAGTATACTATGATCTTATCCCAAAAGTCCCGCATGGCCTCCAGCTCATGGGATTCAGCAATGCCGGTCTTGCACCACACCGCAAAATGTTCGCTGCTGGTGTAACCAGTCTTCCCTAGTGCCTGTTCTGCCCTGTATGCTGTCTCTTCATGGGTATACCGCTTATAACGCCGGGCCTTTTCTGCTTGTTCCAACAACCGCCATAGTTTGTGTTGTGGCATCACAAAGCTGCTTATCGGTGAGAGCAATTGGAATTTCCTCATACGTCCATAGGTCTTAGGGAACTCACAGATAGTGCAGCTTTCTGCTTCCTGCAAGAAATCTCTAAGAGAACGCTTATGAACCTGTTTGGTGCCTTCGGGGCTTTTGCCGTATAGGATGATGGCCTCACCTGTCCAGATGCCATAGCGGTTAAAGAGGCCATTTCTCACACATAGAACATCACCACGTACAAGTTCGCGCCGTCGATGGCGGGAAGAGCCTGAACAAAATCCCTGTCCCAAGAGGCCTTTTAACAGGATGTTTAATAATTGGTCAGTCATTTGGCTCCCTCCATCTATACGGGCTTTTATGCCGATTGTGCCAACATCTTCATGACGTTCTTTCTTAGGCTGCGGAGATATGAACGCAACGGAATCATAATGTCTGCCCCATTGTACAACATAGCTGTATGAATGAAATATGATTCTGCCATGTTCATAAGCAGTTCGTTGTTGGCCAATAGGTAATGTGTTTCTTCAAATGGATTCCACCAATCCACCTTTTCCAATGAATCGAACCTTGCCTTGTCTACCAGCCGACTGCCCAACCCACCAATATTGGCCACGATATCATCGTGTGCGGCAATAACCTCCTGCCTGACCTTCCTGAAACTTGGAGATGGCTCCACATAAGTCTTTTGAGCTTCTTTGAATATAGCCTCATATTCCTCTTGCAAGTCTTCCAGTTCATTCAGATGTTGTCGGACATTCTCTGCATAGGCATCACGCATACGGGTCTCATACTGCTTTGCGGCCTCTCGAATGGCTCTATTGATGTCCTTTTTGCTGTGTTCCAGTTCATCACGAACAAACAACACAGTAATACAACTTGGCTCTGACCAGTTTTGATGGTAGTCAGCATCTACATTGGTTAGGAACGCTTCTCCCCTTGTCTGTATGCTCTCTGCTGACTGATTGTTCTTTTCGACACTCATGATGATATACACCTCATTGTAAATCACACTCCAGTGGGAGCAACACTCGGCTTCAGGGAGGCCAGCGTCTCATCCAGCGATTTGGTTAAGTCCTCCATGGAACTTTTGAAGTTGATGATGGCACCAGTGCTTTCATCTAAATCATCCAGGCTGCCGCCGGGCAGTGCCTGCTCCCGCAGATCAGCAATGATTTCTTCTCCCCGCTTCTCCAGAGTGGCTTGCAATTCCTTGATGGAGGCACTTACCTCAGCGTATACCTTTTCCCGTTGCTCATCAGTGGTGCATTCTTCCATTGCCCACTCAGCATCACGGCGTACCTTCTCCACCAGAAGCTCCATGCCGTCTGTCTCTGTCTTGGGGGCTTTAATGCGAGGCCTTTCATCGTAATCCTCCTCATAGTCATTAGACTTGCATTCAGACTCCAGCCAAGCGGCCAATGCCAATCCGGCCACGCCACCTGCTGCCAACAAAAGCCCATTTTTCCACCATGTCATACCAATCTCCTCCAATCTTTACTATTCGCAGGGTTACTTATTAACCTCAAGAATTTTAAAAGCATTATCTTCGTATAATTCTTACTTTCAAAGCCATTTTTTGTTCATTTCGATAGAACAAGATTCATCTTCTCTGTAGACTCAAAACCAGATGCTATTATAGTTGCTTTTACAGTATCACCGAGACTGTTATCTATAGCGGCACCCCAAATTATGTTGACGTTATCAGTAGTCATTTTATGAATTGTCTCAATTGCTTCGTTTATTTCAAACATGCTTAGTTTATTATCGGAACCTGTTATATTGATAATGATGGATTTGGCATCTTTGATACTCTCATCAAACATTGTAAGTGCAGCTGCCTCCGTCACTGCTTCCATTGATGCATTTTCCCCTGTGCCAGTACCTATGCCTACAGCTGCTGTGCTTGCATTCCTTAAAATCAATTGCACATCTGCAAAATCAAGGTTAATAAGCTCTGGCTCTATAAGGAGACTTTCTATGCTTTGAATCACTTCAGCTATAAGCTTATCAATCTCTAAGCTAAGATTAGAAGTATCTTCGTTATCCTTTTTAACTGAAAGAATTCGGTCACTATTTATGGCAATAACTGCATCTGCACATCCCTTAAGCTTTGAAAGCCTCTCTTTAACTTTGCGTTTCCGAAATGGGTCTTCATCTGTACCTGTAAATTTGACAATGGCAACAGTCAAAGCTTTTGTATCTTTTACCAATGAGGTTATCATTGGTGTAATTTCCGAACCCGTATTGTCACCTAAGTCAGCTATGATAAATGTCATATCTGAATTATCAATTGCCGCCAAAATATCATCATGACTTTCCTTGGCAGACTGCACATAAGCAAATCCACTATCAATCTTTTCTCCAAGCTGTAATCTCGTGGGAGCAAGTGACCTCGAAAGACCTTTAGCATCCGTATTTATAGCTATGAATTTCACACCTTTAATCCCCATATTTATAAAACGATTCAAAGAAATGCAGCCATCATCGCCAATGCCAATGACTTGTATATAAGCCAAGGTATCCAAGCCGTAATCATCTAGCTCAAACATATTATTATCCTCCTTATACATGGTAGGCTAATCTTTATACTCCTAATGAGTACGCCACATACTTTTTACGACACTCTCTGCAAAATTTTCTTAATTTATCATTTTTGATAACAGCACTGATATCGTTTAAATGATTACTTATGCGATAATATATTATCCCTTCCTGGTTGTTATCGATAAAGTTTTTTACATCCCTTAGTATTTGTCTGTATAAAAGAACCGCCTTTATTACTTCAGGATTGTAACCGATTCTGGCATTTCTTTCAGCAGATAAATCTACATTATCAATTCCTAAATATGAATCAGCTAAAGCTATTACTGAACTGCAGTAGTTATCAAAACATTCATCTCGAAGCAATATTAAATCTTTATTATCAACATCTAAGTCAATATGACGAATGTGTTTTATTATAAACCGATATGCTTTTGTCGCTAATGTGATATCTTTAATTTCATTTGCTTTTTTTGCGGCCAATTTATACCAATACAATCCTTTTTCAACGTCAAATTCTCTTGTTACATATGCCACACCAATATATGCTGTGTCCTTTGGACACTTGAAATCACGTAATATATACGAATTACCTACCTCCAGCATAGCCTTAATATTCCCTTTTTCAGCAGCTTTCTCAAACCAATCAAGTGCTTTATAGCCATCTATTTCTACCGCATATCCATAGGAATATGCACGTCCTAAACGGTACATACCATTATCATTCCCTAATTTTGCCGCCTCTCTAAAGTATTTTAACGATATTTCAAGGTCACGTTTGCAAGCAAATCCCTCATTGTATATTTCTCCCAAGCATACCATTGCTTCGCTACTGCCCATTGCTGCAGCCGTTTTATAAGCTTCCATGGCTACACCATAATCTCTGTTGTCCAGAGAAACCTTTCCCTTAATCAACAGTTCATCAATTTGCTTGTCCTTATCCATGAGTTAATCCTCCTAAGCTATCAATGCCAACCGATTAACTGAGGGTATGCCATTGTCCTCAACATGTATATGCTTGGTAATGATTTCAGTATATCTAATAGTGAAATAGAAAAGGTTGCCTGCTAGGCAACCTTCAAATTTTTTTATTCTGTTTTTGACTTACGCCAGTTTGTTAGTGGTTTGAAGCCCCTCAAATCCAACTGTATGTTGAGATCATCAATGCTATATATCCTGTTTTTGATAAAATATTCCACGATAAGGTCGCTCTTGCTACTGTGTGACAGCGTATATCCGGCTCTTCCTATCAGATCTGTTGTCTCTTCCAGATTCAGATGCAGAGCTATGGCAAAGGCTAATGCAGTTTCTTTAGACGGATGGTAGTCATCATCCCCTTTGATTTTAGAGAAATGGGATTTTGTAAGACCAGCTTTGGTATATATATCTGCCGGTTTCCTTCCTTTCTCTGCTATTAGGCGAAGTAGTTTCTCAGAAAAACTAAGCTCTAATTTCTTCATCAGGAAATCCAATGCCCACTTGGCACCACTTATACGGCTGCCTCCTGTGGAATACATTGGCCCCATGGATTCAAAAAAATCCTTTATCTTTATACTGCTTCGATGAAGGTGCTTTTTTATATAGGCATCTACTTTTGCGGTAATATCTAAATTCTCTTTGACCATGGTTACACCCTCCCAGACAGGCTGAAAACCCGCCTGACAATACGCCAAAGCGGGCTTACATCATACGCTCTTTTCTGCTATATCATTCTTGTGCTTTATCCTTTAACCTCCTGGCTGCCATCCTCTTTTTGGCTTCTTCTAATGTAATTACCTCAATATCTTCCGATTCAGTCTTAGGATGCGTTATAACGGCATTATAGAATTTTACTGCTTCTTCACTGCCACTGAACGCATACTCTTCATTCCAATGCTCTATATGTTTCTGAAGGAATTTAATGATATGTTCTTGAAACAATTCTCGAATGAAATTGAATATATATTTTTTCTTTTTTGTATCTATAGTCATAGTACAAGGAGTCATGCCGTTGTACTCAAACTCGATTACTATATCTCCATATGCTTTTGTAGGTAGCCATGCTATAAGCTTATAATTCATCCAGTCATAATCATCGAGCACAACTGATGTAGCAAATTCATCTATTTTATTTCTGAAATTAAATGATGATTTATTATATACGATTGGCTCAAACACTGTGTTGTCTTTGAGAGCATACTTTCTAAATTTCCTTCTTCTCATACTATCTCATCTCCGCTTAATTTGTTTTGTTATCATCTACCCTCTAAATAGTCTTCCAAGCCGATTATGCCAGCCTGATATGCAGCTAATATTTCCTTCGTCTTATTACCTGTCTGCTTTCCTCTACTGTATATGGAGAACTTAGAACATCATTATAGAAGTCTATCACTTCTTCTGCCCCGTTGAATGTATACGTTTCTCCCCAGCTTTTAATGTGTTTTTGAATATAGCTGACAATATGCTCCTGAAATATGGCCGAAATAAATTCGAAAGAGTATATTACATTTTCATTTTCAACTTTCATAAAACAAGGTTCGATTCCTAAATCTGTAAACTCAATTTTTAGTTCTCCGTACTCTTTGGTTGACATCTTCGCCGATAGTTTATAATTATTCCAATCATAGTCATGAAGTTCAAGTTTTGTATATAGCACATCAACATAATTACGCCATTCAGAAGCAGATAACCCTTCGCTATATAGGAGAGGTTCCAGTTTTGTGATTTGAGGACTTCTCAAACTCTTTTTTTTAGCCATATGCTTCAACTCCGTTGTTATCAGTGGTCTGGCTCTGAAATATAGTTTATGTTGCCAGTATACAGGAGTGATAGATGGAAAAGGTTGCCTGACAGGCAACCTTTATTTAGAATTTTTTGTAGAACTCCTTTTCGTAAACGGCATTCAGGGTTATATCTACTATGTTCTTCCCCATGCTACTGAGAGCCATATACTTCTGGTAGAATTCATCTTTTCCCAGGGCAACAGGTGCCTGTGCTTCATCTTGCCCCAATATGTAGTCGGTAGTCACTCCAAAGAGCTGGGACAGCTCCGTGAGCTTTCTCACGGGCTTTATAGCACCACTTTCATATTTGTTGTAAGCAGTGCGTGAAATACATATGATATTGGCTACTTCTTCCTGCGACATGCCCTTCTCTTTCCTAAGCTTCCGCAATCTGTCTCCAGTGATGTTCATATCTATCCCCACTTTAGCTGCTTATCATACTCATCTGCTTGATAATTCTCCACAGTCCGTGCTGAATCCTTTACATCCACCATAATTACCGTTACTGTCCAATAGCAGAAAACATATTATCACTCAGAATACATACGAAATGAATTTATATTTATGAGCATAGCATTTAGCATGGCTAGATTTTATCCTACCATTGGCAATAACATCCATGGCAGTGACGATGGGCAATTGATCGGCGATGCCCTACGACAACAATCTTTCATCCAAATCATTGACAAATCCATGTATATGCGGTAAATTCTACCCATGAAAAAAATAATTCAAACAACCATCCAAGAGGAAGGCAAGTCATATCAAGATACCCTCCGAGCTATCGAAGATGAGCTTCTTGCTACCTATGGCTGTCTGCTGCCCTCCGGGGAGGTAACGGTCACCCTTGTCATGCCATGGACGAAAGAGGGCGTTCTAGGCGAACTCAAACGGCAGGGGAAGATTCTGGCGTGGAAGCTGGATAAGGCCTACGAGGAAGGCAATAATCGCCGATACCTCATCACGCTGGATGCAGACAGGATATGAAGACGGCGAAAAGCCCCGACATACACCGAGATTGATGTATGCCGGGGTTTTCGCTATTTACTTCTGTCTGTATTGCTCTCTCTGGCAGCCTCTCCTTTGCATTAGCAATACTAGATTTAAATATTATTGCAACTGACCTGCATGAAGAATTTTAAACGTCAATACAATTCTTTTTCTAAATCACCAACATTTTCAGCTATATACTCTATTTTCCCTGTTTCCATTCTATATAAAACAAATTTATTATTGTCACCATAATTTACACAAATCATGTCACCTGCAGGATCCATGCCTATAGGGAACAACCCATCCTTTTTTAAATTGTCTCTAAGTTCTCCTTCATATATTTTAAATATACATTCGGAATCATCAGCGTTATATGAGAATAAACCATCAAATACATATTCTCTACCTTTATCTGTATCAAATAAACTTTTTTCAGGTCTACCTCCATTATGACAGACTATAAAATCAATCACATCTCGAGGAATAGTTATATGCTCCTTTTCTAAAAATGTAACTACTGCATTAGGATTTATTAGCGGCTCAACATATTTCCACTTCATGGTAACATCACCTCATCTATATTCACTTCCACCGCCCCAGATACTTCTTCCTCCAGTATGAGGGGTTTTGCTGTGTATTTCAGTAGGAACCAGTTGTAGTAATCCAGACTCTTCATTATGGTGCCAAGTATATCCGCTTGGTCTGTCTCCATTTGCAATTTGCTCCAATTGTTTTGCATTGAATTTACTACGCAGAACATGGTTACTTTTTACAGCTTCCTGCAATGCCTTATTGCATGCATTAAATTGAACAGCATCTGTCGCATTATACATTTCTAGTGGAATTTCCGTATCATATATACTTGGAAAATCAGGAAACACCCCTTCTATCTTTATACCACTTGGAGTTACAACAGTACGTTTTAGATATTTCACTCCAGTGTCAGGGTGAACCTGATTTACCAAATCCTCACGTATAGTAGTTATATGCTCAACATTAGATTTTTTATTCACTGCGGTAGAACCTGTGTTTTTCTTTACATTATTTGGGACACTTGTGGCATTATTATATGACTTAGCACCTCTTTCTACTATTTTTTCAGCTTGTCCTGTTCCATTATCAAATATATCTACAAGTTTTGCTCCTTCCTTAACTGCCGCTTTAGTTCCATTTGAACCTTCTTCCATTAAGCTTTCTGCTGCTTTTGCCCCCTCAGATGATATTGATTTTGTTACTTTCCCACCTTTGCCTGTAACTGATTCTACAGCATTTGTTATCACTTTTCCTTCATTGGAGAGGATTCGCCTTTCTGTACTTGATACCAATCTACTTTCCACTGCCAACGCAGAACTTTCTATCCTTGATAAAACCATTACTTCCGGACTCAGTATAGGAATAAAGGCCAATATAGGTCCCATTTTAACAAGTACAAATGTAAAAACAGCTGTAATAGTACTAGCTGCGACAAACCTGGCTGGTAACGGCATATCTCCACCTATAGCAAATGCTAGTCCAAATACCCCTATAATCAAAAAGCTGGTAATTAATAGGAATATTATTTCTGCTATAGCTGCATATAAATCTGCAACATATAATCCGATTAAAACTATTCCAAGAATGCAACTCGCTACTGCGACACCACCTTCCATTTCACCACTTAATCCAACTACTATAAATAGTATTCCAACGATTAGTAGAGCTATTTCTATCAAATGTCCTACTGCACTTAATAACATATCGAAAAGATATCCTATCATTTCATTTACCAACATAGCAATATCAAATATTGTTGTTACTATCCCAAATAATATCATCCCAATAATACTAATAACAATCAGTACACCTATACTCTCTATTACTCGCATTGTCTTCCACACACCTTTCATTCACATTATTTCTGATTTTTTCGCAATTGCATCCTTTGCTGTAAGAAAATCGTTATAATAATTATCCACTTCTTCAATCCCAAAGAATAAGTGTGATTTATTCATTATATATCCTATTATATAAAAGTTAGGTATTGCCAAGGTTGCCTGCCAGGCAACCTTCAGAAAAAATTTGAAAAGTCCCTATTGTACACGGTATCCAAAGTTATATCTACTATATTCTTTTCGCCGATACTAATGGATATATATTTCAGGTAGATTATTTTTAGAATCTACATTGTTGTAAGCGGTGTGTGGTACCAAGATGTTTTAGCACAGCCTCTTGCGATGACCTTTCTAAAAGCTTAGCTTCTTCAATCCGTCCCTGTAATATTCATGGTTTAATCTCATTTCAGTAGCTTACAATATGTCTTAAGCCATATTTCGCCATCAAATTCGTTGAATCCTTTATCTACGTTCAGTATTGCATATATATGTGCACCAAATAACTAACACTTTGAAAACGGCGAAAAACCCCGATATACACCAAATGATGTATGCCGGGGCTTTTGCTATCTGCTTCTGTCTGTATTGCTCTCCTTGGCAGCCTCCCTTTCCCTGTTCACCTCCCCAACCGTCCTGATGGCGTACTGCCCATCCTTCTCCCAAACGGCCATGGGAGCTTTAGCATCCACCAGCTCAAGCACCTGGCTCTGAGTGGCCCCCACGTCCAAACAGTGTCGGATAGCCTTACAGCAAGCAGCTTCGTGGTCATCTTTACTTGTCATATTGTGGCTGTTGTAGGCGTTCCAGTAGACCTGCATGAACTGGTTGGATATGCTCGATGAAACGGTACGGATGGTCGTGGCTGTTTCGTACATGGCATCCAGCCTTTCTCTGGCCTCCTTCATCTTCGGCAACAATTCCTTTGCTTTTTTGTGAACCTCTTCAAAGCGATTGCTGGAAGCTAGTGCCCCATTCACCGGGCAGTTGCTGGCCAGGTCTCCCAGAGCCTTACAGCTCATTTCCGCATCTTTGAGGACAAGGCGGTATCTAGCGTGTATGTCAGCAGATTCCTTATGCCAAGAATCCTCTTCGATATAGAGAAAATCATCGTTGTCAGCAATGACCGGGTAAGTATCAGTACCAGGTTCGGTTTCATCGTGGAAGCCAGGTGGGATTATCTCCACATCATCATAGCGGTCTGCAGCACTGTTGTGGACAAAATCCGTGGGCGATGGCATTACAGTATAGCTCGGCCACTCTTCCTTGGCTCTCATGCACTGCCAGAATCGTTCCTTGGACAGCAAGGCATCCACCCCCTTCTGGGGGATATTGTCCGCTATGTGTTCTTGGGCATAAATTTCAAGCTGGCACTGCAACTCCTGCTTAAACATACCAAAATTCTCTGTCTCAGTGCATACTTCCAGTTCTATAGCTTCCTTCAGACCGAAATCATCATAGAATTCTTCGTAGGGATAGCCTTTAACAGGCTCGGCATAAGCTGAGTTAGGCCCTTTGTCAGAGGGAATGCAGCAGGTGAACTTGATGTCAGGACGATCTTCCTGCCAGTTGTAGCAGGGATCTATATAGATACATACATCCCCTGCCCGCACCATACCGAAGAATTCATGCTCAGAACTGGTCTCCTGTTTCATATATTTGCAAAGATGCTTGAAGTCAAATTCCGTAAAGTCCGAGGTGTCCACATATATGAGCTTGTCTGTCATGACATCAATCTTTTTGCCAAAGAAACTGCCAAGATGGGTATAGCTGAGTATCAATGGCTCCCCAGTGGGGCAGTACTCGTCCGGGCTATAGTATTCAATGCAGTCCCGAAGAGCTGGGTATTTTTTCAAATCCATTTCCAAGCTCATGATGGCAGCCGCAAAGCTTTTAAGGCTGCTGTCATACTCCTGCAATTCTGCCAGGAAGCCCTCTACCTCATCTGGATTCCTGTCTACTGATACCATGCCGGAATTGTCACTGAGGGATCTGTTGACCAAGCATCTGATAACCGGGCCTGCCTCCTCCAGTCTCGGCAAGTCTTTGAGACTTGGCACCTCTTTCCCATGCCTATCCACATATTCTTGGGCTGCCTTCAAAAAGTTCTTGCCTGGTATATCTATGGCTTCCTGGGGTACGAGCATATTTCCGGCCAAATCGCCCTGACGGTAGTAAACGGTATAGTGCTCACCATCGTTGGGGCGTTCTACGTCTATATCTGTTGCAATTGTTCTCATGGGCGATTCCTCTTATCTCACAACGGCTTCCTCTTTCGGAGCCGGGTAATCCTTGCAGAAGCTGCCAGACAATACATTCTCCTTAAGTTTTCGGGGATATTCCTGCTTATCTCCTTCCAGCACCGCCATGCGCGGGCTGAGCTTGAACAGGGTAATAGTGGCTCGGTCAAGGTCAGTCTTGTCCACATAGCCTTTCTGTTTACAGCTCTTGTGAGCCACTTCCATAAGAAAAGCCTCATCTGCCTTTTCCCAACCAGCCTGATCCGCAGAGCGAAGGCTGGAGAGGCTGTATTTCTGGGCGTTTTCGAAGATGAACTTCTGGTAATCTTCCTCCACTGTTCCGCTACCGGCGGCATTTACTGTAGATCCAGCATAATAGGCCTCATTGAAGCTCTTCTGGTAGTCATCATGTTTCTCGGCTCCTATAGCCTCCCGGTCTGCAGCAATGGTCTTTTCTATTTTCTCATTGGAAATCGGGGTCATAAGCTCCTTGTCTTTGAAGGGCTTGACATTCAACTCCTGAAAGCCAATGCTGTCCACATAGAAATATCGCTCGTTGATCTGAACCACATCGCTCATAGACAGGGAGGACATAACCTGACCGGAAGGACGGTCATCGGCATTATGCTCTGTATAGATGTTTTCAAGGATGGCAGACACATTCTCCCCTTTGGCTTCATAGGTTTCCTGCCATTTCTGCTCGTATGCCTTGAAGTCTAAGGGATTCTTTGCAGAATGGGTCTTGCTGGCTTCCTCCCAGCTGGAGAAATGCCAGTCGCTCCCCTCTTTCAGCTGATGGATAGCCACATACAGTTTGCCGGCTGCCTTGGCTGGAGTGGGAGATTCCGGGGCAGGTGTTTCTTTGACTGTTTCCGCTACCACAGGCTTCTCTTTGGTGACCTGGGCTTTTTCTGCTTCGGCAGCCTTCACTTCTTCCTTTGTTTCCTCAACATCTTTATGCTGCGATTTCTCTTTCATCAAATCCCGCACAAAGTCCTCAAGGTAACGGGCAATCTTGGAAGCATCGTTGGCCGCTTTAAAGATTTCCGTCTTGTCGTTCTTCAGGGCTTGCAGCCAGCTTTTCACATAGGCAGCGTGGTTCTGGGTGTTCATGGGAATGCCCAGGTCTGCAGACAGGAAGGTGGAGGCCAGCTCTGCCCGCAGTTCTTCCTTGGCATAGGTGGATGAACCAAAGTTAGTACTTCCCGCACCAAAGCGGTTCAAGCGGCTGCTATGGCCTGTCCAGTGCCCCAGTTCATGGAGAGCAGTGGCGTAATAATTGGCTATCTCCGGGAAAGCTTCTGCCTTAGGCAGGTGGATTTCATCCTGGCTGGGGCTGTAATAAGCACGGTTGGCCTGGTCATTGAAGATTTTAGCCCCGGAGTTCTTCAGCATGGCCTCGGCAATCTCGATCTGGTCATCATGGGTGTAGCCTACGGCTTTGGGGACATATTCCGGGATAGGCTCATACTTGATGACAGGCTCCATCTTCGGCTCCATAATGGTATTGCCGTCCTTGTCCTTCCCCGGCACCAATACAGGCTTGCCCTCCTTGTCATAGACCGGGGCATATTCCTGATTTCCCTGCTCGTCCTTCACATAGGTCATGCCAAGGCAGCAGTCGGAGGCGTGGAAGACACGGTAGTACCTGTTCGTCCAATGCTTCTCATCCTCCGGCAGTTCATTGCCCTCAAGGTCTTTATCAGCATAGAATCCCATGCGGATGAGGGTGGACTTGGCTCCCTTCTTGATGGAGTAACCCATGTCCTTGGCCTGTTTAAAGGTGAAGAAACGGGGGTCTTGGCTGTCCCCATGCTTCTTCATCACGATGGAAAGGCGAAGGAGATTATCTTTGTAATAGGGCCTCTCAGTCTTGCCATTCATGGGCACGGCGGCAATGGCAGCCCCTACCTTGCTATCCCAGCCCTGCTGCCAAGGGGTGGTTCCTTCTTCGATAGCCTTGATGATGTCATTGGTGACTTCCTGATAGTAATCCATCTTTTCGGTTGCCATAGATCAGTCCTCCTTCTGCTGGGCGTGGTATGCTGCCATAATGTCCTGGGTATACTGGGCTTCCGTGACCATCTTCTCCCCGTCCCAAATGTTCTTTTCAGAGGCCTCGGCGTAGTTTTCATCGGTTATGGCATCTTCTGCTTCCTCGGCGATGCCCTGTGCCTTGATTTCCTCTTCGGTCATGGTGTATATGCTGTCGCTCATTTTAATTGCTCCCTTCTCGTGCTATGAATTATCTTACTGCAGCTGCCTCGGCCTGAACGGCCTTGTATTCCGGCTTCTTCATTTCGGCCATGGCTTTTACCTTGACCTCGGACAAGAGATTTGTGATGCCCTCTTCCTTCTTCCCAGCCTTCACCAGAAAATCCACCAGCTGGCTCACTGCCTTGTCCCGGTTTTCGTCCTTCAAGAGGCTGTTCAGGTCAAGGAGGTGGTTATCTGCCTTTTCCTCTGCCGGTTTCTCGCTCTGGCCCGGGGCACTCGTCCTGCCGTAGATGGCATCCCGCTTTTCCTTGATGGCCACAGATTTTTCCATGAGCTTGTCCTTTTTCTCCTGCAAACTCTGGAGGCCTTTGTCAAAGACCCGGGCAATCTTGCGAATGCCGCTGTCTACTACGCTGTAGGCCTTGTCCTTGGCAGCATTGCGGATACGCTTGGGGGTGTCAATCACATCCCGGTATACCTTGTGAACGGTACGGCGGGTGTGCTTGAAGAGCTTGCCATAGTTCCGTCCGGGCTGCTGGGCATGGTTGTAGATGATATTGGCTTCCTCCAAAAATTTGATGGCCACCGCCATGCTCTGGGCAAACTGCTCCGGGGAATAGCCCTGCACGGAAGAACGCATATCGGCCAGCTCCTGCCGGAGTTCCTGCATTTCCCGTAGCATATCCTGATTACGCCGTTCCACGGCAGTCAGCTGCTCCACAAGATAGTTGTTGGCGTTCTTCAAGGCCGCCGTGCTGTGGTCTAAGGCCACGGCTCTGTCTTCCGTTGAGGCATTTTCCGACTGGTAGGTGCGGGAAAGATGGTTCAAGCTGTCGCACACTGCCTCATGCCTGGGCTGATACCCCTCCCAAATAGCCGGTTCCGGCCCGAAGCATTCTTCGGCAGTCCGGCAGTCTTCAAGATGCTGTTTAAGTTCCTCGGCAGGGGCAGCAATCTGCTCATAGGCCGCTACCGGGGCAGATTCCTTCACATCTTCCATATACCCTTCCATGGTGGCAACCAAGCTGGCAAAGTTCGCTTCATCCAGCTCCGGCTCTTCATTCTGATACTCATTCATAGCGACATCCTCCTTTGGTGCTGTCTCGTGGTAATCACGACCAAATATCTCCTTGTAAGCGGTGTCAATATCTCGCCCCTCCAATAGAGGCGAGGCTTTGGAGTATATGCAATTTGTCCTGTACTCGCTTATCACGGCATTGTCTATTTCTTCCGTGAGTTCGTTGGCCATGTGGCCATCATCCAGCCAAGCCTGCATCGCTATCTTGGCCTCTTCCTTCGGCAAGCCATAGAACTGACTGTCTTTCCTGAATCCCAGCCCCGGCGTGGAAGTGATGAAATCCACTACTTCTGCTTCACTGGTAACAATGTAGTGGGAGCCATCCACGGCATCAATGGTGAAAACATAATCCCCTGCAGCCGCTCCGGCATTGGACACTTCTTCGATATTATCGTCAATGAGTGCCCGCAGGTTCTCAGCGGTGACCGGGTTATCACAGATGGCTGTGATGCCCCCGGCACCATCCCTTGCAACATATAGCATCTTTATCGCCTCCTATGGGGGTATTGTAAATCTGGTTAGGGGTTGGAAAACTATACAATGTTTTACTCAACGAAAAAAAAGACTGCCATCTTGGCAGTCTTTCAGCTTGTTAACCCCCTTATATCGTCAGATGTCCATAATTTGATTTTTCCCGTTGCAAACAGATAGGTAAGCAATACTTTTGTAAACATCACCAAAATTATAATCTGCAAAGGGGTGATTGATGACAAAAAGGCGATGACAATATCCTTTAATGTTACGATAGTAGAGATAAAGCTAATAAGTTTGTAAATGGACATAATGGGACCTCCTATATTTCTGCCTTCAACCGCTTATTACCTGCGGTTACAAGCGAAATATAGTAAGAATCCATATTTATTCTAAATTATGGAGTTTCTCATAAAAAATGAGGGCCGAACTTCTCTGAAGTTCGGCCCTCATCTGCAAAGCTTTATCTGCCAATAGCCATAGCCCTATTTTCGTTATTTTCCCCTACCAGTCGCTTCACATCGACTACTTTTATCATGCTGGGAGACAGTTCCTCGATGGTCTTGTAGATGTCTTCGAGGTCGTAGCCCTTCGCTATCATGACATCGGCTATCCCCTTGTCTGTGCTCATGGCATTATCCGGGGAATAGGCGTTGTCGTTTCTGGTCAGGGCTTCGGCTGCCCGGAAGAGGAATGTCCTTTCGATGTCGCTCTTGCCCTCCAGTTTGGTGAAGTCCATATGGCCATCCTTGTCCACCAGCTTCAGGATGCGGCTCCGGCGTACATCACCCTCGATGTCCTTGGCCTCAGTGAGGCCTTTTTCCTTGGCGGCCAGTATCATGTCTATTTCTTCTGACCTTGCCTTGAGCCGCTGGAATTCATCTTCCCTGGGGTAGGGAGCCTCCAAGGAATTCTTGGCCACCTCAAGGTTGTGCTTCAAGGTTTCCAGATTTTCCTTTTCTTCCGTGATTTTCTCGTCCACCTTCTTGCCAATGTCCTTGATAGCCGTCAAGATACGTTTCTTGCTACCGTAGATGTCGATGCGGAAATCAGTGGCATTAACCGCCTGAATGTAGGGGCAGTTGTTCATCCAGTCAAAAGCCGTTGAAAGCTTGAATCCCTTATATTCCCCGGTGAAATTCTTGGTAGCCGTGGGGGCAAGGGCTTTGCTCAAGGCCTCCACGGCCTCTTTCTCGTCCAGATACTTCACGCCATTGATGGTCATGGCAAAGGCTTCCTGTGGCTCCCCATCCAGCCCCGTTGTCTTGTGGGTGTTGTTCTGCCACGTTTCCTTGTTCTTCAGCTGGGCCTCCAAGTGGCTCTCACTCTGGGCAATACGGTTTGGCAAGTCTATCTTTACCTGTTTTGCCATACTCTCACGGTTTTTCAGGTAATTGCCCTTGTCCAGCTTCAAGCGGTTATAGGCGTTATCAACGTCCATTTTTTCCTTAATCAGGGGATCACCTGCCGCCAGTGCCTTGATTTCAGCAGCACTCAAAACTACCTCATCACAATCCTCAGCCTCTCGTGTGGGGACTTTGGAGGACATAATCTGCGAGATAAACCGTTGCTTATTCTCTATGAGCTGCCACATGTAGGCATCAAAGGTGCCTTTGGTAACATACCTGAATACCTTCACATCCTTGTTCTCATTGCCCCGGCGGACAATACGCCCCATACGTTGCTCAAGGTCAGCTGGCCGCCATGGCACATCGAGGTCATGTGTGGCAATGAGCTTGTCCTGCACATTGGTGCCCACTCCAAGGTTGTCCGTGCGGCCTAAGAGTACCCGCACCTTCCCAGCTCTGACCTTGGCAAAAAGCTGTTCCTTGGCTTCATCGTCCTTGGCTTCCTGCACAAAGGCGATTTCTTCCCTTGGCACACCTGCCTCCACCAGTTTGTTGCGGATATCATCGTAGACATTGAACTTATGTGGCTCTTTCTTATTGGGCACTGACTGGTCGCAGAAAATCAACTGAGTGGATTTCTTGTCCCCGGTGGCCTTGTAGATGTCCAAGACATTCTTGATGCACTTGTTGACCTTGCTGTTGGGATTATCTGGCAGGGTTGGGTCGATGATGCGTTCATCCAAGGCCAGACTGCGGCCTTCATTGGTAATTTTCAGCATATTATCTTCGCTGGGGTCAATACCACCATTGCGGATAGATTCAGCCCGGATAGCCAGCTCGTTCACAAGGTCTGACTGAGTTTCCGTAGGCTCTATCTGGTCTACCACCATTTCGCAGTTGGGCACATCCAAATCAAGCATGTCGGCAGTCTTGATATCGGCGGTCATTTTGAATATGGCCATCAACTCCGGCAGATTGTAGAACCGGGAGAATCTGGTCTTTTCCGTAAAGCCCTTACCCTCCGGCTTCAGCTCAAAACCAGTTACTGCCTCCCCGAAGGTGGCTGCCCAGTCATCAAAGCTGTGGATGCCCGCATCCTTCAGCACATTGGGCTGGAGGAATTTCTGCATGGTGTAGAGTTCCGTCATGGAGTTTGACACTGGGGTGCCGGTGGCAAAGACGAGACCTTTGTAATTGGTTTTCTCGTTGATGTACTGGCACTTGTCCATCAGGTCATTGGCACGGACAGAATCAGAGTTGCCGATACCAGCCACGTTGTTCATCTTGGTCATAACGTAGAGATTCTTGAAGTTATGAGCCTCATCCACATAAAGCCTGTCAATGCCCAACTCTTCGAAGTAGATAGGCATGTCATCCTTGTTCTTCTCCACTTCATCCTGTGCCTTTTCCAGCCGTTCCCTGGCTTTTTTCAGCATCAGCTCCACCTGCTTGATGGAATACTTGGAATCATCACTTCCCCGAAGTTCATCCAGCATATCCTCATATTCCCCTATACGCTGCTCCTGCAGGGCAATCCGGCGTTCCGGGGTAATGGGAATACGCTCAAACTGGGTATATCCCATGATAACCGCATCCCAATTCTGGGTAGCTACCTTGGCCACAAAAACCTTGCGATTTTTCTTCTCGAAGTCGCTTGGCTGGGCAACAAGGATTTTGGCCTTGGGGTAAAGCTTCATAAAAGCTGCCCCAGTCTGCTCGGTGAGGTGCTTTGGTACCACCATCAGGGCTTTCTGTGAAAGCCCCAGCCGCTTGGCTTCCATGGCAGAGGCTATCATTTCATAAGTCTTGCCCGCACCTACCGCATGAGCAAAGAGAGTATTGCCGCCGTAGAGCGTGTGGGCGATGGCTGCTTTCTGATGGTCTTTCAGTTCGATGGCCGGGTTCATGCCGGGGAAGCGGAGGTATTCGCCGCTATACTCCCGGGGCACGATGGCATTGAACTTCTCATTGTAGAGGGCTGTCACTCTGTCGGCTCTCTGCTCATCCTTCATGATCCACTCGGCAAAAGCCCGCTTCAAGTCCTCCTGCTTCATCTGAGCTGCAGAAGTAGCCTCCGGGTTGATTACCCGCTTGCCATCAGCTGTGTTCTTGTACACATGGGGCTGCTTGAGGTTTAAGGCCAGCTCGGCAAGGTTCAGGGCATTCACATCACTGGTGCCGTAAATCTGGTCTATCTTGGTATTGGAAAAATCTCCCTTCTTGTCAATATGCCACTTGCCAGAGGCCTGTGAATACTCGATTTTCAGCTTTCTCGCCTCGCTATAAGACAGGTCAAGCTCCTGGGCAAGAAAGTCCCTCACATACTGGATGGGAAGCCATGTAGCCCCAAGTGTAACTCGAATATCCTCAGAGGGAATATCTGCGGGCTTCACATCTTCCAAAGCCTCGATATTTGCCTCAATGTCCCTGAGCTTATCATCGTAGATACTCAACTGCTCATGCTGGCGGCTGCTGATGAGGTCTTCCACCTGCTTGTCATAGGCCGTCTTGTAAGCTGGCCATGCTGCTATGATTCCCTTCTTGCAGTCTTCCTTACCCTGCTTATCCAGATGGACGTAATCGGCAGCAGTGAGTTTTTCATGCAGGAATTTGTAGTAAGGCACGAAATCCGGCTGGAAGTAGGAATTCACCTTGACTTGCGGCTCCATGTGCTCCAGCATATCCCGTATGTCTGCCCCGGCTTCATCCTGACTGGAAATGCTCTTAATGCCATGACGGAAAGCCTCCAGCACAAAGACCGGGTCATCCCTATATTCCGAAGGGCAGTTGTAGCCAATCTGTCGCATGGCCCCTGCCATGTGCAGCATAAACTCCCGGTCAGACTTATGATTCTCATAGTATTCACGCTCATCGCCATTCAGCTGGTACAAGCCGTAGATGGCACTCTGATACTGGTTACCTGCCCGGATAAGACCATTGCCGGAACGTACATACTGCTGGGTGTCCTTCAAGATGGCGTGTATCTTCTTCTCAAAATCATTCCCCGGGGCGTAATCAGGCTGCCAGTCAGGCATCATGATCCCCGCTACAGCCAGTTCCTTGTCCAGCAGCAGCTTCTTCCGCTCTTCCTGCAAATGGTGGATTTTAGCCCGGACATTGCCGGAAAGATATTCATCGGCAATTTTGTAATCGCCATCCTTGTAATCTTGGAAGATGAGCTTCTTGTCCGTCAGTTCCCTGAGGATATCCGTTACATTGGCCTCCGGCATCAGGCTGGCCATGTAGCTGACATCCACCCTGCCCTTTTCCTGCATGGAGAAAGCCAAGGCATCCATGGCAGTCTCGGCCTTTTCCGGGGAGAAGGTAGGCATGACTGTGCGGGCTGTGAAAATATCTGCTTTGCCAAGGAACACGCCGGTTTCTTCATCCACGTTTTCCAGAACTTCCATCAGGGGGCAGGTGGGGTCCTGCCTGAAGGTAGATAGCAATTCCGTGTCCCTGTAGATATGCCCGTAGTTCTTCACATGCTGGTCGTAGACCTTATTCAATGTGTCCTGCAGAGCAGACAGTTCTTCATTGGAGCAAGCATTGGTCTGGGCATCAAAGACATCCCGGACGGCATCCCGAATGTGGATAAGGGAAAGCACTTTCTTCTCAAGTTCCGGGGCTTTAGCCAGAACGGCGTTTATTTTCTTACGCCGTCCAGCGGTCAAATCTTCTTCTCCCCTAACTTCCCCCGAGACTTTCTTATCTTCCTGCTGGCTCACTATGGCATCCCTTACCAGCTGCTGATGAAGATATAGCTGGAAATCATGGGTTGCACCATAAACATCATGGTAGACCACCTTGCCATTCTCATAGGCATAGCCATAACCGTTACTGGCCTGTATGTTTTCCTGCACCGGCGGCTCCAAGGGTTCCTGAGCTTTTTCATAGCTGCCCTCAAAGTTTGCGATGGTCTCGGCGATTTTATCGCCCAAATCCATCCCCGCTTCCGGCTCACAGGTAACCACATTACCATGGGGTCCAGAGGTCAAAGCCAGCTTCCCCAGTACATTTTCCGGGTGCTTGTCAAAATATCTGTTGATGGCCTTGTATTCAAGCTCCTTTGGTGAAGCAGTTTCCACCCAGCTATTGAAGTTATCGTCTCCACCCTGAGTAAAGCCCTGCTTGTCCTTGGTAATAGTCAAGGGCACTTCCCGCTTCTTCAAGATAAGAATATCCGAAGTGACACTGGTACCAGAGGCATTGAAAGCCGTGTTAGGCAGACGGATAGCTCCTACCAGTTCAGCCTTAGCAGCAATATCCTCCCTGACCTTGGCTGACCGCTTGTCCATGGTGCCGGAGCTGGTCATGGCCACCACATAGCCACCGGGACGCACTTCATCCACCATCTTGCTGATGAAGTAGTCATGAATATAGGGACGCTGCTTCTTGTAGCGTACATCGCTGGTAATGCGGTACTCGCCAAAGGGCACATTGCTGATGGCAAGGTCAAAGGAGTTATCCGCATAGGTCGTACGCTCAAAGGGCTGGTTGGAAATCTCTGCATCCGTATAGATATGGGCAGCAATTCGAGCAGTGATGGGGTCAAGCTCCACACCATGGATATTGCTGGCTTCCCTGATGCCTTCCGGCATATTCTCCAAGAACCTGCCGTTGCCGCAGGATGGCTCCAGGACATTGCCCCCGGCAAAGCCCCGCTTCTCCAGCCCTTCATAAATCCCCTTGATAAGCTCCGGCGGGGTAAAGTGGGCATTCAAGGTGGAAGCACGAGCAGAACTGTACTCGGCATCCGTGAGGGTATTCCGCAACTCGTTATATTCCTTCTGCCATGTAGCATTGTACTGGTCAAAGGCTTCAGGCAGGCCACCGAAGCCGGAAAAGCTCTTCAAGACCTTGAGTTCTTCCGGCGTGGCCTCCCTCTCTTCTTCCTCCAGCCGCTTGACAGTGCGGATGGCAGCCATGTTCCGCTCAAATACCTTACGCTTGCCAGAAGTAGTGGACATATCTGCCGTAAAGTCCAAATGACTGAAATCATCGGTGGTAATGGGCTTTTCAGGCTGAGGCTCTGCTTCCACAGCAGGAGTTGGAGCTACCTCTTCTACCTTCGTTTCTGCCGGTTTCTCTGCCTGTGGAGAATCTGCTGCCTCCACCAGTTCCGTTTTATATGCTTCTATTTCTGGAGGCAGTTCGTGAACAAGGTTTTCAATGGTGCTCTTGGAAAAGAATTTCACACGATGATCATAGTTCCTCGTGCCCAGCTTCATGTAGTTCTCCGGGGCTTCCGGGGGAAGGGACCAGTTTTCTGATTCTGGCAGTTTGAGGCCATGCTCCTCAAGACCCTTGGCTGCAAATATGATGTGATTGCGAACAAGGTTCATGGCCATGCCATCAGTTTCAAACATCCCACCACCAAATTCCCGAATTTGGTGCCACCGATAAAGCTCTAAATGAATATTAGCGATAGTGTATTCAAGGAACTTATCCTTAGGCACACGCCCCATATTCAGCTTTTGAGCCATGGTCATTTCAGCCTGTGATGGCTTGGGAAATCCCTGTACAACTTCTTCCTCAACAGAAGGGGTGTCCTTGCTGTCCTTAGTTTCCTCCACGGCTTCGGGGTGACTCTCCTCGGTAACTCTCCCGGAGCCGTCTACGGAAACTTCCTTTTCAGTTACATCCTCCGGCACCCATTTAATCCCACCCTCTGGCGTTCTTACGGGCTTTAGGGTAGCGGAAGTAACCGTGACCGTGGTTGGATTTTCCTCAGTTACGCCTGTCCCGTCAGCTGCTGGGTCAGAAGATACGTTATCTCGTTCTCCATCGCCATTATCGCCCTCGTGTACCCCATCCAGTCCTTCTGCTGGAATATGTGGTTCAGGCCCCTCTGCTTCTTCATTTCCTGCTTCATCTGCTCGTACTTCTGGTTGTACTCCCTGTCCACCAGTCCCAGCCTCAGCTGTATCTCCCCGCTCTGGAGAATGGCTATCCACTGCGCCGGTTTCTCTTCCTCCATGTACTTCGCCCAAATCCCTGACCACCGTCCGGGGATTATCTGCATCTGCTCCCTCATTGCCTTTGCTTTCGCCGTCAGCTGGTCTAACTCGTCCAGCTCCTTCATCCGATCTTCCCTCGCCTTGTCCTCCATGTCCCAACGGGTGAGCATTTCCTGATATTCCTGTTCCTTTGCCAGAAACTCGTCCATTTTCATTGCGTCTCTCTTCCTTTCTGATGAAATCTCCAATCTGACTTAAAACCATCTTGCTGGCATCATTTACCGTGGCAAGGGTCTTCTCGACATCCACATCCTCCCAATCGTGAAGCATCAGCTCAAGGCCAAGCTCATCCTCGGCATCGTAGCCCAGCCGCTCCATGATTACGTAGGCTGTACTGAGGGCCGCAAGCTCTTTGTCCTCAACCCAAGGCAGAGCATCGGTGTAGCTTTTGGTGAAATTCAGGATTCGCTGAGGCATAGACAGGTCACTGGGTCCGGGAAAATGCTCATCCATATAGGCCTTGCACTTCTGCTCGTTATATTCCCATGTGAGCTTTTCTCCCTGATACCCTTCGGTGGCCGAGACATCAAAGACTTCCTCAACGTGTTCCTGATACTCGCTGCCTGCGATGATGGGGATAGGTTTGGCGTTATCTGCCACCTTCCTCCCCAGCTTCTCCCAGATGGCCTTGGTAGCCACCGCACCGCTAGCACCTGCCGGGGCGTGGAAAAAGAGATTGATTTGCTGGGTAAGACCATATTTGTGATACTTGCCCATGGTAGACAGAAAGTCGATATAGCGTTGCTGGTTCGACTTCATATCTAGGATGAAGCGGTCTGCTTCTGTCATCAAAGCATTTTTGCTTATCATGGATATGCCTCCTTCATATGGTGATTACATATCCATGGTAAATCTGCTTAGGGGTTGAAAAACTATACAATGTTTTACTCTACGGTTTTCCAGTAAAATATTAACATATATTAATATATATCGCAAGAATTTTCTGTTATTATTCTAGGAGAAGAGTTTCTTGACTAACCCTATTTAATAGGGTATGATATCAGCAAAGGAGAAATGAAATGCAGATATCACGAGAATTTATACATGGCAAGAAGTTTGACGAACAATGGAAAGCTCTCGGCCTTAACGATGAACACCTCAAAGAGTTACAATCCACTCTACTCGACAATCCAAAGGCCGGTGCAGTTATACAGGGAACAGGAAGACTTCGGAAAATGCGATTTTCCTATGGAAACAGAGGGAAATCACACTGTGCCCGTGTGTGTTATGTTGATTTTGAAATACATGGTCGAATTGTCCTTATCATGGTATTTGCCAAGAACGAAATGGAAAATCTCTCCAAGGCCGAACGTAATAGCTTAAAAGCTTTGATTGAGCGTCTGGAAAAAAGTATGCAGAAAGGAGCATAGAAATGAGCAGGACTTATGATATGTTAGCTGATTCGCTGAATGAACTGATTACGGACTTCGAGGAAAATGATGGAAAAAATCTCTCTCATACTGTATTGACCGTTGATATTGCTCCAGCCCGCAAATTCAGCAGCGAGGATATTCGCTCCATCCGCCAGAAGAATCACTTAACCCAGTCTATCCTTGCAAAATACCTATGTGTCAGCAAAAAGACCATCGAAGCATGGGAATCTGGCCGGAATACCCCTAACGGGCCATCCAGCCGTCTGCTGGAACTTTTAGACCGGCAAGCGGTGTCCATAGTTACAGCTTAAAAAAACAGGTCTGAATCCTTTGTTGTGGATTCAGACCTGTTTTTTATCGTTAATAGGTTTGATTTTTCCTCATAATGACATATATTTTATGTATTTTGTAGCTAAAAATAAACCGTATACAGATATTTCATGCTATCCTCAATGACCCCATGTACGTTATGTACACGGGGTCATTGAGGTTCAGAACCTCACAAATCCCTTCGGCTCCGACTTCTCATAGAGTTTTTTCGACCTCTCAGTGCGGTGATACGGGTCTTCAATACTTACTTGGGCTGCCTGTACCTGGCGCCGGAAGGCTAAATCTTCGTTTTGCTTGATTTTCCCTTCCACGGCTCTAATACTGGCAAGGTTGCCCAGCAGGGTGTTTCGCCTTGCGACTTCGGCTTCCAGTATGGCCATGGCATCTGCCTTTGCTTGATCTGCTTGCATTTCACCTTCGGCGTTGTTGCTGGCCTCCACTATAGCAGCAATATTGGCCTGTTCGCTGCTGGCGGTGTCTATGAAGCCTTTGGCATTGTTGCCGTAATGCTTATAGATTTCTGCTGCCGCCTGATACTGTTCTTGTGCATTGAAGGATTTTTCATCCTCATAGCCTTCTGTACTACGGAAAATCCTGCTCTTCCAGAAATCTAAGGTCTGCTCCCCCATACTGCTGCTATTGGTGTCCCCGTTTAGGCTGGCAATGTTCCTTTGCAAGGTGGTCAGGATGCCTTTGTCCCAAGGGGTTATATTCTTGACCTGAATGCCGAACCGCTCCATGGCAGTGGCCAGCCATTCCTCCATATTCTGTGTGGTAAGTATGGCTTTCATGTGCCGTGCGTAGTCGTAGACATTGCCCTTCTGCCTTGCCAAGTCCTTCAGTGCAAAGGGTGACGGGGCACTGTCGGCATAAGATATGCTGGTCATGCTGTAGTAGTTTGCCGGGTCAAAGGGTTCATCCACACCGGGGATGGTCCGGGCGAATCCTACGCCATAGGCTCCCACACCACAGATGCAACAAGCTGTCAGCACACCAAGGCAGTAAATCACTTTTCCTTTTTTCATAGTCTCACCTCCCTTCGTTACTGCTCATTGGTGAGCTTGAAACCCATGCCGCCGAACTGCTTATTGATAACTTTCTCCATGTGGTCTGCTATCTTAATGAAGAGCAAAACTATCAGGAGAAGCTGGAAGAGTACGGCGATATTGGCCACACGGCTGCTCTTGTTGGCTCCACGATGGCCAAGGACTGCCGCCTGATACTCGTAGGCAGCGGCGTTATTCATGCCTCCCTCCCCCTGATTCCATGCCCGGCAAGCAGCTTCCCATGAGCCGTATTTGTTGTAGTAACCCTCAATTATGAACGCTGCCACCCTATCCTGATTGATTGGTGCCCACGGATATTCTGTGCTTGGCTCTGGTGCCGTGTCCTTGTCTCCGTAGGAACTCCAGCGGGTATAGTTTTCCCCGTCATGGATAAGCGTTCCGCCACTGTTCTCATAGTCCTGGCACCAGTGGTCCCAGTTGTTGTAATTCCCGTAATCTATCTGATAGGCTCCATAATACCCCTGCCCATTGTCGCAATGATAATTGCCACCGTAGGATTCCACAGCCCGGATGCGGGCGAGGCAGTCTTCCTCGCTGATAATCTTGGCAGAGCTTCCTGTTTCAGATACAGTAGTTTGGGTTTCGACCAAATTCCCCACCACAAGATTCTGCATGGTCACTTGGAGCATCACTGTGAAGATAACGAAGAACATGAGGTTCAGGGATGAAGCGAAAATACCATTAATGCCGTTGGAAGCCCATTTCCTTGTCTGTTTCAGTCCAGCGAACATGAAGGAGACAAAGGAGAAAAGAATGGTAAAGTAGAAGAAGAGGTATGCTTTCGCCACATGGATGCCAATGATTACGAAGAGGACGAGGAAAACCGCTCCGAATACGGCACAAATTATGAAGGTATACCCTTCCATAATCAAGTCTAGCAGTCCGTGAGCCTTCAACGCCTCATTGATGAGGGGGGTAATTATCTCCATGCCCTTCTGTACTATCTTGGTGGGGTCAGAGACTGTTTTACCTGCCGAATCCAGAGATTCACCCACGGCCAAGGCTCCCAGCTGCGGAAAACCTTCCAAGGCCAGATTTCCAATGAAGTCTCCCCAGTTCATCAGCATGAAGATCAGGACACCATAAGTAATGATTTTGTATAAAAACCAGCTGGTGAAGCTATGCTCATCATTATCCCCCCATGCCCCAAGGGCTTTATACATGGCTGACATGGCCAGGTCTATGGCCATCAGGCAAGCGAATAACTGCCAGATGTAATTTTTCAGTATCTCCAGAGCCCTGGTCAGCAAGTCCACGAAGGTATCTATGACATCCTTCAGGGGCTTGGCGAAATCAGCGGAAATTTCCAAGGACACATCGCTATCATCAAAATCTGTTGCTACTGTCGGATCCCCGCCATCTACACGACTGCCAAATTTCTCCGCCTCCATCTGTGCCATGCCTGACACAAATAGTCCCGGATCTACCCACTTACCATTCAATTGTGTGCCGAAATGACAGTGCGGCCCTGTAGAATTACCTGTAGAACCCATCGTAGCTATTGGTTGACCTGCACTTACAGTATCACCAATAGAAACATCCACCGTGCTGTTGTGCCCGTAGTAAGTCTTCAATCCATTGCCGTGGTCGATGATAACAAGATTTCCAAAACCGTCATTAAAACCATAAGCGGCATAATCCACAGTACCGGCTCCGGCTGATTTTACAATGTCACCATAGTCTCCAGCAAGATCAACACCATTGTGGTGCCTGACATCACCTGTGATAGGATGTATGCGGTAGCCAAAAGCCGAGGTCATAACTGACGGTGGCGTAGGCACCGGCCATTCCAGCGTTCCGGCTCCCCTTACTTCATTCCCCATGGATTCTGTATCTTCGGTGTACGCCAGTGCTGTGCCGAACATACACAGCTGAAAAATTATGCATAATAGCAGTGCGACACGCCTTAACATTTGCTAATTTACCTCCCGTGCTTTACTATATTGGATTTTAACGAGGAATTTGCTCCGCAAACTATCCAATGTTTTACTCTTTTCCTTGAAACATATGTAAATATATATTATAATATTGCCAGAGAATTTTGAGAACGAAAGGACATTACGTATGTCAGAGCGTTATTTTTACCCAATGCTTATAGAGCAGTTGCCAGACAAACAAGGATACAAGGGCAGATTCATCGACCTGAATATCGAGGTGGCTGGCAAGTCACTGGAAGAGCTGATGGATAACGGCCATAAAGCATTGGACAAAGGATTGGACGATGACATGGCTCTGAGGATCAAGGGAACTGACCCGGCAACTGTAACGCCACCGAGCGGGCAAGGCTTGGTAATCGTGGAATTTGACCGCATTGCCTATAAGGAAAAACACGATAAGAAGACAATAACAAAGGCCGTTACCATGCCAGCATGGATGGCCACTATAGCCAAAGAGCGGCGTATTGACTGCTCAAAACTTCTGCAACGGGCATTGATAAAAGAATTTGGAAAAAATTAGCTGACGTAATTTATATGCAACAGGAGGATTCGCCATGGGACTTTTGGGAAAAAGCAAAAAAGAGATTGAGCGTGAAGAAGCAGAACGAAAATTTGAAGATTATTATGGAATATCACGAGAAGAAGCTTCTATAAACGGAAGTTGTATGGGGCAAAGTATTGGAACTCTTAATTTGGATGCAGTCATAAAGCTCCGTGCCTCAGGTTTTCATGCTGTATTTATGGAAATGTTTTATAATGTTGAATCAAATAAAAACGAAATAGCTAAACTAAACCAAAAATACGATAAGATAATTGAGTTGCTCTCCAAACAAAATGGAGCCTGTGAAGAAATCTCTGTAAATAAGGTCTTCTATGATGGTTAATGGATATTAAGCTGGCAGTCTATCAGGGTACATTATGGACAGTTCTCCCCGTACTTTGCCCCAATTTCTTATGGGCATAGTCCATTTCTTTGTTGCTTCAAATGTAGCCAGGTAAAGAGCTTTGAGCAGAGCTTGGGAACTAGGGAAAACACTTCTCTGCCGGTTTAACCTGCGATATGAAGAATTGAGACTCTCAATGGCGTTAGTAGTGTAGAAGGCGGTACGAACATTGGTGGAAAATTTGAAGATTGGCGTTATTACATCCCAATTGTCGTGCCACCGCTTCATAGCCGAAGGATAATGGGGCGTCCATTTCTTATCCACTTCTTCAAGCCTCTTAACGGCAGTCTTTTCATCAGGTGCGGTATAGATCGTACGAAGGTCTTTTGCAAAATCCTTCATGTCCTTATTGGCTACGTATTTAAGAGTGTTGCGCACCATGTGTACGATACAGCGCTGGTGCTCCGTCTTTGGAAATGCTGCGGCCACAGCCTCCTTGAGCCCTGTGAGGCCGTCGGAGCATAGGATAAGGATATCCTGAACCCCGCGGTTCTTGAGACTGTTCAGGACATTAAGCCAATATTTGCTGCTCTCGTTTTCACCGATTTCAATATCCAGCACTTCCTTGATGCCATCTTCGTTAATGCCCATCACAACGTAGGCCGCCAGTTTGCTGACAATGTTATCCTGGCGCACCGAGAAATGGATTGCGTCGATGAAGACCACAGGATAGATGTTGGCCAGGGGGCGATGCTGCCATTCGTCAATTCTTGGCAGCATCTTGTCCGTTACATCTGATATGAAACCTTCCGAGGCTTCAAAACCATATATGTCGTTGATGGTTTCAGAGATTTGCCGCGTGGTCATGCCTTTGGCGTACATGGATATGATTTTATTGTCGATTTCTGAGATGTCCTTCTGGCGTTTCTTGACTACCTTAGGAGCAAAAGATGACTGTCGGTCTTGGGGAACATCAATCTGCAACTTGCCATAACTGCTGTTCAGAGTCTTGGACTTGTAGCCATTGCGAGCGTTATCGCTGTCTGAACGCTCAGATTTGCTATAGCCAAGATGTTCATCCATCTCGGACTCCATCATTTCCTTGATGGTACCGCCAAGAAGATCCTTGAGTGCATCCTGAATATCCTTGGCACTCTCGATGTCATACTCTTGGAAGAGTTGCTGGATGATAGCCCGCTTTCCCTCAGTCATCTGTACTTTGTGAACATCTTTTCTCTGTTTTGCCATAATAAAAGGCCTCCTATGATTAAGATTGTATCATAGAAGACCTTATGACTTCGAGAGGGAAGTTGATTTACAGAGAAACTTTCACAGTTTCACAAAATGAATTACTCGATAATTTAACATCGAATTCGAGCCACAAATATGCACAATAAAGCTTGATAATAAAAACGCACTATCACTTGATGGTGCGTTTTATATTTCACGAGGTAGTGTTCATATTTCTCTTAAAATTTTCTGCATTTTGTGTGGTGTTATTTTGGTTTCCACCTGAAGCATTTTGAGTATCGCTCTTTTTGTCTTCCAAAGCTGAACGTCCTGCTCTCATATTATTTAGCATTCTACTACCGCTATTTGTTCTCAAATCATCCATAGCTTTTACAGCACCTCTATATCTAGCTACAGGCGTCGTGCTCATGAGTTTCGACTTACCTAACTGTGCCAAAGTTCCAGTCCATCTGCCTTTATTGTTTGCACTGATGGCACGAGCAGCCCGCACGGCTCCCACGCTTCCAGCAACAGCACCGGTGGCATTGACAGCAGTATTAGCTGCCCCCTTGGCCATATCTACCATTCCTCCGCCACTAAGGCTTGGCTGGCCATTTATCAAGCTTGAGACTATTTCAGGGATCTTCTTGGTAAGCATGTATATGACCATGGCCGCCAGTACAGCCTGAAAAAGCAGTGCCGGTTGTGTCCATACATCATGTGTTGCTTCCATCTTAGTCCTGAAGGTTTGCATAAAGGGGATAGCCATAGCTGTTATAAAGGAAATAACGGACAGCTTAATGGCCAGATTAAACATGCCTCCAATCGCCTTTTCTGCCAGAAAAGCAAACTTATCAAGCATGATAAACGGCAATAAAGGAATCGTGATTAGTGCCATGGTATAGAATTCAATTCTAGCCATAAACATTTCTATAGCTGTAAGTATCATGCAAACTACTACTACCGCCAAAGAAAGCAAATTTAGCAATAACAAACCTATGCTCTTACAGTTGAATTCATCCCATACGTGCTTAAAAATGTAGAAGCCATTCTTGTATATGGAATCAGGCTTCAAATCCACGCCCCCGGTTGCACCGGCTCCACCTGCCAGGAATCCAATTTGCTGGAACCCCTGTCCCAATGCCCCCATCAGGTCAATCCAGTTCATCATCAGGAACATGAAAATCCCCATCTTGATAATCACAGACAAGAGATATTTTACCTTGTCACCAGAAATCAGCTTGAAAGACATTTGCCAGCCAACTTCCAGCACCGTAAGGATAAGAAGCAACTTTAGGCAAGGGGAAAGAATCGCCTGAGAGCCGGGCTTTATCACGCCATTAAGGTAGCTATCCATAAAGCCGGATAACACATCCATGTCCTTGACATCATCCTTGATATCCGGGCTGTAAAAAGTCGGTGAAGATGGCCCGTGACCGGCACTGCTGGCCATATCCACGATGCCTGTCTCTGTAAGGAACGCCCCGAAGTTTATGGCAAGGCCAGCCCCTAGCAACCAGCTCCAAATGGTTTTCTTGCCATCCTCTATGCCCCAGCCTACCATCATGGCGGCCACCGCTGTCATCACCAACACTGTGACCTTGGCCAAGGTCACAAAAGCACCCCCGATTAACGCCAGCTGCTTATCGAAGTTGCCTCCCAGCCCTGTGCCGCCGGCCACGATGGAATCACTGCTGGCAGCCAAGGCCGTGCCGCTTATGCCCAGCACCAGCAGCATGGCTATCACCGCTATGCCAATGTTCTTGTTTGTCTTCAACGTGTCATCGCCTCTTCTCTTTCTTTGCCTGAGATATGCTCTACAAATCTATGGCTGTCCATCAGCTTTTCCTGCTGGCCTAAATGGTCAAGGCGTGGGGAGTTTGCCAGTATGCCCGAAATATGGGCACTGCCTATCCCTTTTTCTTTCAACAGTGGCACCATGGCCTTGTCGGCCTCGTAAATCCCTATCCCGGCCTGTTTCCTACTTATGTCCTTCACAGCCGCATAATAAATGTCCTCAAAATGCTCCGGCGTAAGCCTTGCCAGTGCCTCATCCAGAGAGCCAGCATGTTGCACTTTGGGCAAAACCAGCAAGGGGGTTGCCTTTCTGTCCTCCACGGCCTTGCCTATGATTTCACGGGTGAAGTCATCCAGCTGGCACATGGTATCGAAGATGAACTGCCAGTCCTCGGTTTCCTGCTGGGCTTTCTTGCCTATCTCTTTCAGCACTTCCCGGACGGGAGCCAGTTCTTCAGCTCCGAAATCAAACTCCTTGGCTGCTTGCCCTATGGCCAGTGTCCACAAGTCCAGAGCCTCACATAGTTTCTGTGCCTCATGGAGCCGGGTCACAGCATTGCGGATCTCCCCGGTCACCCGCTGCCAATATTCTATGAGGTCGCTCTTGGCGTGGTCTGGCTTGTGCTCCATCAGCCTATCATACAGCTGCTGATAGGTTTCCTTGTCCTCCTGTGCCTCGGTCTTCACCTCTTCCTTTGGGTCAGTGATTTCTTGAAGCCTACGCCCCATGACCTCCCTGCCTCCCAGTTCCAGCCATTCCCCAGGGTCTTTGCAGGGCTGCCATGCCTTGGGAATGAACTTTACTGAAAGTCCTTGTCCGGCAAGGCTTTCAGCCAGTTCCTTTCCCGTCCTCTCCCCGGCTTCATCATTGTCGAGGGTTATCAGGAACTCGGCGGGGGAATCCTTGGCCTTGCTTACCAGAAGATTGGCGTTGCTCACGCTGTTCAGGGAGATGGCTTTTCCTCCGGCCTGTTCTATGGCAAGAGCATCCAAAGCCCCCTCCACAACAAAGACCTGCCCCGGCTCTTTCAGCTTTTCGCCGCCGGTCAAGGACACTGCCACGCCCTTGGGATTCTTGTAGCGTATGCGTTCATCAGGCTGTGTGGTTCTGGCCACATAGGCGGTGTCCGTGGGGATTATGAGCCTTTTTTCATGCACATCGTAGCCAAGGCCATGGTCTTTTACAAAATCCTTGGCAAAGCCCCGCTTTCGCCAGAAGTCGGTCTGCAGGATATTCTGCTGACAATTTCTCAGGTATTGCTTTATCCTCTCCTTGCCCTCCGGAGTTAGTTCTGTCCGTACGGCAGAAGCCTTCCTTGGCGGGCTATAAACTACCGGCCTTGCATCAGTGTCCTTTTCCAGCGTGCCGTAAAGCTGCCGTGCCCGCTCTACCTGCTGGCTGAACTCCGGCAGGTTCTCCCTTACCCCAATGAGCTTGTACAAGTCCCATGTACCTCTGCATCCGAAGCAGTACACCACAGGACAGGTATTCGGGCCCTTGTCATAGTAATGGGCTGATGGGGAATCGTCTCCATGAGCAGGGTCCGGGCAGGAGAAATTCTTGCCCGCTCAATGGCCTCCGGCGTGGCACAGCCGCTTTCTATGAGGTAATCCGCCAGGTGCCGTCCCAGCTCCATTTTTTCCTGTTCGTCTATGTATTTCATGGCCGCAGCCACCTCCCTAATTTATAGGATAATATGTATTCAACCCGCAAAAACTCTACAATGTTTCACTGTGCGGGGGATTTTCTGATATACTTTATGTAAGGACTATTACTAGGAGGGATTCTGCATGTTTCTTGGTCTGATGGCTATATTCATAGGCTCCCTTATCGCATTATTCATCCTTCTTACGATATGTATGTTCGTAGCACAAATCCTATTCAAGCTGCTTGCAAAAATCTTCCAGCTCATCTTTAGGTAAAAGGCCGCCTTTTGGCGGCTTTTTACATTTCAGCTTTACACAGCCTCAGTGGCTGCAAAATCTGGCCATGCTTTCCCGGGAATCTTGCTCCATTTTCTCGGTCATGGCCTTTTCGTAATTTCTGACGTAATATTCCTCTGCCTCCATGGCCATGATGTTTGCCAGTGCCTCGTTGCCGTTATGGGCAGCAAGGGCATTGGCCGCAAGGATGGCCGTCTGGGCTTGCAAGACCTGCTTCTGACCTTCGGCATTGTTGGCAGCCTCCACGGCAGAGTTGACACTGGCGGAGAGCTTGCCATCTGCCACCTGAATGTTCTTGGCTGACTCCGCTGCCGCTTTGTAGGTAGCATCCAAAGCCCTGCGGTTCTTCATGGTTCGCTGGTACAAATCCACCACCGTAGCATCACCGTTGAAGACATCCTCAATGGTGCCTATCTCATTTTCCATGATGGTTGTAGGTGTGGAATGACGGTTGAGGATGCTAGGGAGCTTGCCAAGCTTATCCAATGTCCCCTTGGGGTACATAATATCTCCCGACATGAGGGACTGCTCCGCTGCCTGTTGGCTCTGGAGTATGGCCAGCAACTTTTTGGGATCCAGCGACTTGGTGTTGAGGATTTCCAAGGCCAGCTGCTTCTGTTCCTCGGTGAGGATTTTTGCCGTCTGTACAGCTTCCTTGATGGCCTCTTCCACGTTTTTCTGGTCATAGACCAGAATGGTGGCCTCGGCGTTCCTGCTGGACAGGTTCATAGCCCCAAAAGGCACGGTCACGCCAAGGACCACCCCCATGGCTATGGCCGCTTTCCTGAATTTCATCTGCCTCACTTCCTTCACTGGTAATAGTATCTGTTCAGTAGCTGGGTATAGGTGCCGTTCACCTCCACTACATAGTTCTGGGTTTCGGCAAAAGGCGGGCACCCGCCGTATTTTCTCACCGCATTGCCCCCGGCATTGTAGGCAGCCACCGCATTGGTAACAGCGTAATCTCCATAGCCAGAAAAGCTGTCCAACTGGCTCCGCAGGTAGGAAACGCCCCCAATGACATTTCCCAGCGGGTCATAAGGGTCTACCCCAACAGCCGTAGCCGTCCCTGGCATCAGCTGCATCAGGCCGATGGCTCCGGCACCCGAAAAACTGCCAAAATTGAAGTGGCTCTCGGTTTCCATGACGGAGGTCACCAGTAGCGGATCTACGTCGTACAGGCTGGCAGCATAGCAAATGGCATCTGTTATCCAGACTGCTTCATTGGCGTTGCCATTGTAGGCAACCACCTCCGCATAGACCACACTCCGAACATCTGCTGCCTCTGCCGTGCTTTCCCCGGGGAGGCCCCCTTGAAGCAAATATAGCGACATAATCGCTATCCAAAATAACCGTTTCACTCATTCACGCCCCCTGTATAAACTGTTTCGGTTATCGTTCTGTGCCGTACCGGCGTTTCCACTCCTGCCCATGTTTCATTGCGTGTTTCTTCTTCCACCGTGGTCTGGCTATACACTGCCTTTTGGGCACGGGTGGCCACGCTGGCACCATAATTCTGCTGGCTGGTACGGCAGGGAGATTCCTCATCCAGGACATTCCCCACTGCCACAGTAGAAAAGCCAGCCATGAGTAGAGACATGGCCACCAGCTCATCCATCTTCATGTTGTATGGCAAGAGGCTGTGACGTTTCTGCATGGCCTCCCGCTCATCCCGATATTCCTCGGCAATGTTGTCCGTCTTCTTTTCCCTTGCCCTCGGCCTCTCCCTTGCCAGCCGCCTTTGGGCATTCAAGATTTCCTGCTGGGCTTTGCGGATAAGGCTATGCTCCACATAGAGGCCGCTTACCCCCGGCATCACCGTCCACGGCGAACAAGCAAGTAGTGCCGCAATGACCAGTTCCTTTTTATGTCTGGCCAGAAGTTTTGCCGCTATGCTTTCATCGTCAGCTGGCCGCATGACCTTGTTCTTCTGCCAGAGCTTCTTCATTTCGGCCTTGTATTCAGCCTCGGCAGCATTTTCCTTGATGTCCTTGCCCTGCTCGTAAGCCTTGATGGCAAGAATCCGGGAATAAGCGTTCCGCACCCGCTGCAGAATCCCATCCACATAGGGTGCCGCCGTCTTGGACTTGGCTTTCTGCTGGCTGGTCTTTTTCAGCAGGGCATTGCGGATGGCCAGAGTGTCGTAGCCGTGCATCATGAGCTGCAGGGCACCTTGACCGCACTGGTATTCGCTGGCCGTGTCAAACTCCAGCCCTTCGGCAGAAAGCTCCAGCTGGCGGCTGTATTCTTCCTCCAAGGCATCTTCCTTGGCCAGCTGTGCGGCATTCTCAGCCATCTGCTCAACTACTGAATCTATGACTTCATCAGCGTAATCATATGCCTCTGCCAACCCCGTATCTTCCAGAAGAATCGCCCGGGGGCTTTGGCCTATCACATCATGCAAGGCTTCCCGGTCAAAATCCTTGTACCGCAAGAGACAGGTTTCAGCAATGTCCCTGTCCACGCCATTTTCCCAAAGTCTTCCTGCACGGCTCGGGTTCAGTGCCAGCCTCTCCTGCAGCAGATACTTCCAGATGGCCTGTGCCGTATAGTCCAAGGCCAGCATTTCCTTGAAGGTTTTGCCGGAAGGAAGCTTATCTTCTACCTTTTCCAGCCATTCCTGCTGCTTCTGGATAAGCCTCCGGGCTTTCTCCAATAATCCCTGGGCATAGCTGTGTTCCCGGCCTTTCTCTATGTGAGGGTTGCCCTCAATGATGGCTTTTTCTATATCTGCATCTGTGCGGCACTTGCGGATGAGCGACATGGTGATAAGGCAATCGAAGTATCTGCGGAAATTCCCTGCAATGCCCCCGTCATGCCCTGCCCGCCGAAAAGTCTTGTCATAGACCGCCAGACGGTTCTTATACATATCCAGAACACTGACCTCAGCCTTATCCGTGGTTGTCCCCTTGACTTCCCCGTCATACAGGAGAGCTTCGATGTATTTATCCTCCAGCCGTCCCGGCTCTCTTGCCACTGGGGAGGCTTTCTCCAAGGCTTGGGGCAGGAACTTCTCCGGGAAGCCCTCTTCCACCATCTGCCGGATTACTGCCCGTTCATCAGAAAAGCTCAATAAGTGGCAGCCCTTTTCAGCCATATAGCGTTTCAGGTATGACCTGTAAACAGCTGCCGGGGATTTTCCCTGCCCTACAGCCGGGCATCCTCGATACTCAAGTAAGCACTCTTTACCTGCTGGGCTTTTTCCATGAGCTTTTCCAGCTCGTCTATATGCTCACGCCCATAGTTGTGCAAGCGAGAATCCATGACATCGTAGACAGTCTCCGGCATGTACTTTTCCTGCACCAGAAGGTAGATGGCCACCTGCCCTTCGGCATGGAAGTTCCAGCCCTTTTCCCTGCCCTGGGGGCTTTCCAAAAGCTTGGCATACTCTGCCGCTGCTTCCTCACAAGCCTCTATGTCTTCATCCGCCTTTTTCCCTCTGGCCTCCGCCACAGCCCTGAACAGGTTGTTGGCGTATCTGTCAGCAACTTGGCCATCTGCTATCTGGCTGACAAAATATCCTTCGTCCTGAATGAACGCATGGACATCCCGCTCCGAAAAGCCTTGGTCAAGTAAAGCTGACAGGGCTTCTTCGTCTGCCGGGGCCAAGAGGTCTGCTATCTCCCTTTCGTGTCGTTCCCGCACCTCTTGATAGATGCGGCTCATTTCCCCGGCTTTATCGCTGGCCAGTGCCCTGATGTGCCCCGGCTCAATCCCTGCCGGAAGAATTTTCTCCAAGGCCTGTGCTGCCCCGGCCTCTTCCAGCTGTCCAAGGTAGAAGCTGTTATCCATAAGGCCGGATTTTACTTCCTCCCATGAGTAGCCCGCCTCCGCAAAGGCTCCCATGGCCTCCCGGTCTATTCCCTCGTAAAGGTCAGCCAGTCTATCCTGGGACAGCAGCCTATTCATCTGCCGCCGGTAGGCCTTTCTTATCTCAGCCATGCTGTCACCTTCTCATTTTCTTCCACGGACTGCTTGATGCCCTTGGCAATATCCGTCACGGTGCCTGTGAAAGAATACATCGTCATTGCCAAAGGCTTTGCCCATGTGGACTGTGTTGCTTTCCTCCATGGAGCCGTCCTTGATATGCCGGTTGAAATTGGCCTCCAGCTGGTTCATCCTTTCCTCCATGCGGGTCACTCTGGCGGCAAAGTAGATGATCAGAATGGTCAATAGGATTTCAAAACTCGATACCATAGATTATTTCCTCCCTGCTTTTTTCTTCCGGGTATTCCACCCTATTCTCTAAAATCCAATGCCTATTGAAGTCTGCTGCCCCATACTCTGTGAGGATTTCATTCATCCTGTTCAGTGCCTTTTTGTCTACTGCCACATAGGAAAGGGTGAAGGGGCAGTATTCCAAGGCCAAATCAAAGAGCCGGGAACCTTCCGGGCTGTCGTAGTAATACTGACGTTTCGGCGTGGCAGCTGCCACGATTTCAATCTGCCTCTGATTGAGGCCGAAGGTTTCATAGGTCTTCTTCTGGCTTTCCTCCAGAGCGTGGGTTATTGGGCAGGAAAATCCGGAATGGCAGTTGGGTGAGGATTGTGTCCAGCAGCGGAGATTTCGTAATATCCACCAAGGACTGGGTGGCGAAGACCACGCTGGCATTGTATTTACGGAGAACTTTCAGCCATTCCCTAATCTTCTCGGCAAACATGGGATTGTCGAAGAAGACCCAGCACTCATCCAGCACGATAAGTGTCGGTGCCCAGTGAGGCTCTGCTCGATGCGATGGAAGATATACATAAGTGCGGGTCCGACAATCATCTTGGAACCCATGAGCTTTTCCATTTCAAAGGTCTGCCAGCTGCCAATCTCCAAGTTGTCCGTGTCGGAATCGAAGATGGCACCATACTCGCCCTGATTGCCCTTGCTGTCAGCCAAGGCCAAGGGAGAAAAAGCCTCCTTGAGCTTGAAATCCTGCAAGTAGCCTACAAAGCCGGAAATGGTTCTGAACTCCTGTGCCATGCCTGACAGTGCCCCCAAGGCATCACGGATAATGCCCTTTACCTCCGGGGTAATCTCCATGTTCTCCTGCCGGAGGAAGTCACACAGCCATTCCTGTGCCCACTGGCGTTCGTTGTCATCGTCAATATGGGGCAAGGGGCTGGAAGGACAGCTCCCCCCTTCTCGCTGCCGAGGTCATAGAACTTGCCTCCCACACCTGTAGTCAGGATTTTGGAGGAAGCACCCTTGTCAAAAATAATGACCTGGGAATCCTTGTATTTGCGGAATGAGGCTTCCAAGCAGTTCAAGAGTACAGATTTACCGGCACCAGTGGGACCGACTACTAGGCTGTGCCCAACATCCCCCACATGAAGGTTCAGCCGGAAAGGGGTATTGCCTGTTGTCTGTGTGTATAGGGAGAGCGGGGCCTGACAGGTGCTTGTTTCTAGCGTGACCTGCCCAAATATCTGACAGGGGCATCATGTGTACCATGTTGCCCGGTGGATATCAGGGGACGGCGTACATTGTGTTGAGAGCATCCCCGGGATGCTCCCGACCAAGCATCAAGGGCATTCACATCTTCAATAACCGTCTGCTTCATGCCAAGAATTCACAAGACCTGACGCACCATCTTGGCTCGTTCCTCCACTACCTCCCGGTCTTCATCCATCACCACTACTGCCGTGGTGTAGTAGACGTAAGGAAATGGTCGTCACCCCCTCCCACGGCGCGTTGATGGCATCTTTCACATCCCGCAGCTTGGCCTCCACCGTTTCATTGTTGTTCTCCCCACGTTGTTCTGGCGGTGGAACAAGAGGGACAAGATGGACTGGAGCTTGCCCTTCCACTTTCCGCTTGATGCCCTCCAAGTTCTTCCAACACATCAGAACTTAGACATACAGACGCATCCTGGTTGTCAACCCGATAGGGAAAGTTCATCTGGTTCAGGGCATCGAAATAGCCGAAGACCGTATCTGTGGCCGAAGTCGATGGGGGTAATCACCCGGATATGCCTTCCTGCCCAGTCTCGGCTCTATGCCCCCGTAGAGGGGCGTGTCGTAAAACATCATCTGGTCTAGGAGCATAGCTTCTTGGGCATGGTGAGCTCCTGCTATCTGCCGAAATGGTTGAGTGCAGATATGCCAGGGTTTCCATGCTTGTCTAGGAACTCCGTGGAATCCTCAGGCTCTTGAATATCTGTGATATTTCATTACTGCCTTCGTAGAAGTAGGTCAGGGAATCTTCTGCATCCACATCCCGGTGTTCCCGGCCTTCCACCCATCATTTCACGGATGCGCTTCCTGGCTGTCTTTCGGCGGCATCCAGTAAAGCGGTTGTAAAAGGTGGATTCAAAATAATTGCCTCCGGCGAAGAGATAACGCCGCTCCATTCTAATCCCCTTGGTGATGGGGTCGGGAAGTAGTTATCCTCAAGGGTAGGAAGTGAGAAACGGTGTCCTCTGGCTTCAAAGTGCATGAACCCAGCCGGTCTTGACGCTCCCTATGGCCTCCTGCAATATCCTTGTGTGATGGCCAGCTCTTCCCGCACTGCTGAATCTAGGTCGGGGCCTCGATAACGCCATGTGGTCATAAAGCTGCCATCCTTGCCAATGGGACGCCCAGCTTCGATTGCCAGCTGAATGGCGAATACTCGATGATTCTGGCAAAAGGGCATCACATCTTTCAAGGCCACTTCTTGTTTCGCTCGAATAAGTCCAGTCGGTACAAGGCCTACGCCTCCTTTCGGAATGGGTCAATAAGTGTCAGAAAGGCTCCAAAGCTCATTTGCGGCGGTGTGAGATTTGCCCGGAACAACCCCGGCAAGCTCCCCCACCACACATCTTTGCGGTTGTAATCCTCCACGATATAGAGTGCTTCCAATCGGTTCAGCACATCCCGGACGTATCTTTCAATTTCCTTCGTCTGCCCTTTGTCTGTCAGGAGGAAAAGGCTGTTGGCGTATATGCCCGTCAGTTCCCCGAGCAGCGGGGCACTTATGAGCTTCTTCACAGATTTCCTGCCGCTGCACCACTTGCCCATGTAGGCCAGCAGCTTCTTCTCCGCTTTTTCCGGCTCCATGAGCAGCAGCCGCTGCACAAACCTAAAGGGCATCCGGTCTACAGCATGGAGCAAGATGTCCTCCTGTTTCAGGGGCAGGGGGGCAGCAAGGGAAACGGCCACCGTTTCCTCCCCTCCCATTTCTATGCTATTGCCGGATAGGTTCAGGTCTAATCCCTGTGACAGCAGTGCATCCAGATACAAGGGAACCTCCGGCATGGTTATTTTCTGTTCGTTGTAGGCGATGGCAAAGCTCATGAAGTCAATGACATCCTGATATTCCAGAGCACTGGCCTCTGTGACTTTGCCGATAGCATCTGCAAAATTGTCCAAGACCGTGGCGAAATAAATCCCGGCATCCTCGGCCTTAACGGTAATTTCCTTGTCCAAACGATTCACGGCGTATCCCGCCTGATTGATGAAGGGTTCCAACACAGAACTATGAACAGCCCATCCTGCTCCATGGGAACGTGCTGACGTTCCAACCACAGGCTCCATCCCTCCCGGAAATCCGGCAGCTTCAAATCTACCTGTTCCCCCTCCGGCAAAGCCTTGTAGCGGATAACCCGGAAGTAGCTGCCATCCTTTTCCTGCACCACATGAGGAAGCGTCAGGCCTCCCCAGGGCAGCCAGTCGGCTACTGTGTTATTGCTTAAATCAAATTCTTTCCACGACATAATGCACCTCGATAAATAATTAGAGCGGAGCGGCCAAAAGCCCCACTCCGCTCCATCTGCTCACGTTGAATAGTAATTGTCCTTATACATATACTGGCTCAAGCAGTCGAAGAACTGGGCATCATCCTTGGCAAGGTACACACACAGGGCATGTACGGCCACGGACAAGAGCAGTATATAGACAAAGTGAAAATACATGACGAACATGAATGACACGATACCATTGAGGATAACGACGTTTCTCGGTGCACCCATAAAGAGAATTTCCTCTGTCAGTGAGTGAGCGATAAAAGGCAGGTTATACCAAGAAACAACCCCTTCCTGACCGTCCATGGTGGCCTCACATGAA
>NZ_JNIO01000006.1 GCF_000702545.1 Selenomonas sp. AB3002
TTCTTGTACCAGCCCTCCGGCAGAGTCACCAGGCGCATCTGCATATTGCCCTTCTGGGTCATAGCCCTGAGCAGTCCCACAGTTTCCAGTTCTCTGGCCTTTTCCTCGGAAATGCCCAGATTGTCCGTGGGCATGGAGAGAGCCTTGGCCACCCGTGCCACCACGAAGGCGGCATCCATGACCTCGGGACTGCCGGCCACGCCTTCACTTTCCCCGGCAAAAAGCTGCTCCTCCCCCAGAAGGCCTCTGATTCCGTTTTCCAACAGCACCTTTTTGGCCATTTTTCTGACGCGGATGCGACGGGAAAGGCGCTTGTCCTCGGCGCCGAACTGCATCCCCAAAAACATGGAGAGAATCTGCTGGTTCTCTCGGAACTCAGCCAGCAGGGCGGCGGGGCTGGCAAACTCGGCCAACATTCCCTTCTGCCGCCAGGCCTGCAGCATATCGTCCCCCTTGTCAGCCTTCTCCCGCAGCCAGGAAATATGCACCAGGCGGCGGAACCAATGCTCCATCAGGAACGCAGCTCCTCTGTCCTCATTTCTCCATGGGACAGAGGAAAACTCCGTGTCCTCCTTGGCGTAGAGCTGGATGTACAGTTCGTCGAACTCGTCCATGGCAGAAAGGCCGCCTCCCCCGCCCCCAGAGCCAGCAGATAGCACTGCGGAAGGAAAGCTCCTCCCCGGTGCGGGTCACGGCATATACTTCCACGGCCCCCGAGAGGACCTGGATGAATTTTTCCTCCTCCTGCAAAAGGAAGCGCTGCCCTGCAAGCAAAGTATGGGTATTTTCCATGGCTTTACCTCCTTCAATCCACGTCTTCCATGTTATCCATGTCTTCCTGCTCCCGCTCGGTGATGAGCTGCAGGTAAGGGCCATCGTGACTTATCATTTCCCTATGGGTGCCCCGCTCCACAATCTTGCCCCGGAGAGGACGATGATTTCGTCGCAGTCCCGGATGGTGGAAAGGCGGTGCGCCACAATCAGACAGGTGCAGCCGCGATGGCGGATATTTTCCAGCACTTGTTTCTCCGTGATGGGATCCAGGGCAGAGGTGGCTTCGTCCAATACCAGGATGGAGGGATTCACCGCCAGAGCCCGGGCGATTTCCAGCCTTTGGCGCTGCCCCCCGGAGAAATTCATGCCCCCCTCTGCCACCTGGAATTCATAGCCGCCGTCCAGCTTCATAATATCCTCATGGATGCAGGCATCCTTGGCCGCGGCGATGATGTCGCTGCGGCGCACGGTGGTGTCAAAGAGAGCGATGTTCTCCGCCACGGTGCCGGTGATGAGGAAAATATCCTGGTCCACCGCCGCCAGAGAGCTCTGCACCACCTGCCGGGCACCTGCCGCCGGGCACCCCGTCAAAGGAAAGGGTGCCATCCCATTCTTCATAGAGGCCCGTGACAATCTTGGCCAGAGTTGACTTGCCGCTGCCGGAAGCCCCTACCACCGCCACCCAGCTGCCCGGGCAGCGTGGAGGTTGAAATGCTCCAGCAGGGGAGGTTCCAGAGGACTGTAGCCGAAGCTCACTTCCTCAAGAGAGATTTCCCCAGAGAGCCTTTCCCCGGGAAAGATTTCTTCGCTTCCTCCTCTTCCGAAGGGAAATTCAGACTGTCTACTTCGTAGCAGCGCACGTCGTTGAGCCTCTGCATCTGCATTTCTGTAGTCTGCAGGGTGGAGCCCAGCCCCACCAGGGCGTTGACAGGTGCCTGAAAGCTGCCCATCAGGTGCTGGAAAGCCATGAACATACCGGCGGTCATAGCCCCCTCCATGATGGAGAAGCCGCCGATGGTCATGATGAGGGCGCCGTTGATGCCCGAAAGCAGGGTGGGCAGCATCTTCACGGACATGGCCCAGAGGGTGGTCTCCTGGGAGGCGGTGAGGACCTTGGTCTGATAACCCGCCCACTTGGAGAAGAAATCAGACTCGTCCCCGTTGGCCTTGATAGTCTCTATCATGCGCAGGCCGTTCATGGCCACGCCGTAGGCCTTGCCCGCATCCTGCTGGATGCGCATATTGAGGTCCGTCAGGTGCCGCCGCATGGCGAAGAACAGCACGATTTCCACGGAGCTGAACAGGATGCCGATGAGGGTCAGGGCCACATTGTACTGCAGGAGCAGCAACAGGTAGAAAATGGCCACGAAGAGGTCCAGCACCGCCGTAGCGGCAGGGCCGGACAGCACCCCGGCAATGGACTCGTTGAACCCCACGCGGCCTGCCACCTCTGCGGCATAGCGCTGGTGGAAGAACTGCATGGGCAGTTTCAAGAGATGCCAGAAATAGCTGGAGGAATCCGCCAGGGTGAGCTTTCTCTGCCATTGGGTCAGCACTACGGCCCTGAGCCAGGTCATGATGCCGGATATAATGAAGGAAACGGTCATGGCCAGGCAGAAATTCGTCATCCAGTCAGGGTGCTTGCGGGTCAGGATATCATCCAAAAAAATCTGGTTCATGACCGGTGAGGCCAGACCGGGAATGATGGCGCAGAATTCCAGGAGCAGGATGAAGAGGGCTGCCCAGCGGTCCTCCAGCAGTTTCTTCGTCATGTCCTTGAAGACGTTGTAGCGATGGCCCGCTTTTTGGAATCCCTTGTCGGGCTTGATGTAGAGGGATACCCCTGTGTAGGAGGTGCGGAATTCTTCCAGGGCCACCGTGCGCCGCCCCATGGCGGGGTCATTGAGATAGGCGCGGCCATCCTTGATGCCCTCCAACACCACGAAATGATTGAATTCCCAATGTATGATGAGGGGAAAGATATTTTGGTCCTCGAGCTTCAGCAGATCATCCACCGTCCAGCGGTAGCCATCGGCCTCGCAGTTCCTGTTCCGGGCCGCCCGTATGACACAGCTGGCTTTGGAACCATCGCGGTTCACCCCGCACTCGGCCCTGAGCTTTTCCAGAGGAATCCAGAGGCCGTAGTGGGCCAGTATCATGGCGAGGGCTGCCGCGCCGCACTCCGTGGCTTCCATCTGGAGCACGGTGGGCACCTTCACCCGCCTGATATCCCCGGCGAAGATTCCTTTCACTTTTTCCGTCAAACTCATAGGCTCACCTGTTTCTCAGCCATTGGCTCAGCTTGTAGAAAACCTTCTCGATGGGAGGGCGCCGCTCGATGATGATAGAGCCGGTGCAGAAGCTGCCCGCCGAGATAGGCTTGTGCTCCCCCACGGAGGAGGTCCAGAGATAGCCGGACTCGGAGCCGGGGTCCTTCACCAGGTCAAAGCTCACTTCCATCACAGCGCTCTGCTGGGCCTGGATTATCCACTGGGCCAGCTGCTCGTTACCCAGGTTCTTCTGCATGGCCTGGGGAGTGATGGGGTACTGGGACACGGAACGCACAGTGCCCAGGAGGCTGCCCGTCTGGGAAACGTCCACCCCGTTGGGCACCAGCTGGATAGTCTGGCCGCTCTGCACACGCTTGCCCTTGTCCACGGGGATGTAGAGGATGCCCTTCAGCTCCCCTGCGGAGCCATCAGCCAGACGCACGCTCAGGACGGGGGTGCCCCCGCTCACCACGCTGCCCTTCTCGGCCAGCACGTCATCCACGATGCCGTCATAGGGAGAGTAGACGAACTCAGCCGCTTCCTTCTGGTAGCGGCGGGAGTCGAATTCATGGACCCGGCCCGCAGCCTCCCTGCCGCTGGCGGCCAGCTCAGGGCCGAACTGGGCCATGCGGGCGGCAGCTGTTTCCTGGACCTGGTTCACATGGGCCACCAGCTCACCCTTCTTCACCCGGCTGCCGGGAAAGACGTAGATTTCGTCCAGCAGGCCAGCGGAAGTGGTGGAAATCTTGCCCACTCCTGCGGCATCCATGATAAGGCCCATGCCGTCAGCTTTTACCGTAAAGGAGCCGAAAATGGACCAGAGGACCACTGCCAGCAGCATCACACCCACGGCCACCAGCCCCATCCAGCCCACAGGGGTAGTGATGGGAAGCACCGTATCAAGCTTTTCCGGGGAACGCATCTTGTCCAAGGCTTCCTTGCTGAAAATCTGGTCACCGCCGCGGTTCCACTTCTGGGCGGCGTTCTTTTCCTGCTCTGCCATCAGCTTCCCCCTCCTTCCAGGGAAATCTCTGCCTTCATGCCTTCATGGAGGCCATCCATATTGCCTGTCACTACTACTTCGCCTTCCTGCAGGCCCTCGTAGATTTCGATATAGCTGTCATCGTCTGTGCCTGTGCGCACCTGCCGCAGGCGAAGCACCCCTTCGCTGTCCAGCACGTAGACCTTGTCATAGTTGCCGTCCACCATGGCTGACAGGGGCACCGTCAGGCAGGTATAGGGCTGGCCCGTCACCATGCGCACCCCGGTATAGGTCATGGGTTCCAGCGTGCGGGTGCGGTTGTCCACCTCCCAGACGGTGCGACGTATTTCCGCAGGCTCTGAGAGGGGCGGCACGATATCTTTCAATGTGGCCTGCACCTTCTGGCCCCAGCCCACATTCCCTGCAGCGTAATCCGTATCGTAGACCTTGCTCAGGTCCTGCCCCTGAGGGAAGGCCATGACGGAATTCTCCCCCACCCGCAGATGGCGGGTGTCTTCATCAGGCAAGTTCATGGAAAAGGAAAGGCGGTCAAAATCCCCCACCAGGGCCACGGGAGTACCGGCCTGCACATAAGTGCCCTCCCGCTGGTAGATGAGCAGCACCTCACCGTCCAGGGGAGCTTCCACATTCAGCCAGTTTTCCATTACCAGGCACTGCTGATACTGGGCCTGAGCCTCCTGCAGTGCCTCCTGGGCAGCCAGGTACTGGGAGAGGGATTCCTCATATTTTTCCTGGGCCGTGGCGTTCTTGGCTATGAGGCGCCCCTGCCGCTGATAGGTGCTGTAAGCCTGGGCCAGCACGGCCTCTGCCCGGCGGACAGCGCTGGCGGCCTGCTGGATCTTCAGGGGAATCTGCTCATTGGCCATGGTCAGCAGCAGGTCCCCCTTCTGCACAGGACTGTTCTTGCCCACCTGCCAGTGCATGATGCGCCCGTCTGTCAGGGCCACCGCATCTGCCATGTTCTCACTGGTAAAACGCACAGCAGGCAGGGTCAGGGTGGGATGCAGCTGCCGCTGGGCTGCCTGAGCTCCGGAGAGTTGCACTCTGCGGTTGTCCATGCGGTTGGCTATCTGATGTTCGTCGCTATAATTGAGCCAGGCACCATAGCCCACGATGGCCAGAGCCATAACGAGGATGATGGCGATGCCCAAGTAAAAATACTTTTTCATGATGACCTTCCCTTCCCCTTGAATTGCCGCCTGTGTATAAGTCTATTTATTGGGTACATACTTCTCCCCCCCGTGGAATTTCCTGCTTTTTCCCAAAATTCCTTACATTGCTCCCAGCAATTAAAAAGCACCGGGAAGATACCTCTCTCTGCCCGGCGGCTTTATGTATTTTTATGTCAGATGGCCCGTGCCTTCCTGAGCTGTCTCCTGCGAGTGTGGATGCTCTTGACCTGGCCCCAGAAATCCTTGAATCTTACGTCCCGCTTCATTTTCCTTTCCTCCTCATCTTTCCTGCTCAACATGCTGCTATTTTCGTCTCCGGCTTTTGCCTTGCTGTTTTTCTTTCTGTTCTTTATATCCGCCCAAAGAGGAAAGTGTTATACTTTTTGCGAAAATGTTTGAACTCAGGCAGCACCCTTTGATGAAGCGCCGTCAGGTGTATTGACATACAACAGGCTTCTGCTAGAATGGGGCAAAGAGAGAAAATTCCTACAGGAAAGGAGCGTTGACGATGGCAGAGAATATACGACAACTGCCCATTGGGGTGCAGAGCTTTGAGAAACTGCGCCAGGGTGGCTACATATATGTTGACAAGACCCGTTACGTCTATAATCTGGTTCACAGCGCAGGGCAATACTTCCTCAGCCGCCCCCGGCGCTTTGGCAAGAGCCTTTTCCTCTCCACCCTTGCGGCCTATTGGGAGGGCAGGAAGGAACTCTTTGAAGGGCTGGCCATAGAGGAAATGGAGAAAGGCAATAAGGAAGCATGGCAGCCTTATCCTGTGTTTTACTTTGATTTCAACGGCGAGAACTATCAACACGATACCGCCCTGGAGGATGTACTGGACAAGCACCTGCGCGAATGGGAAGCCATCTACGGCTGCCAGGCACAAGGCACCTTGAGCGGTCGTTTCCAAAAGCTCCTAATAACTGCCGCCGAAAAAACCGGCCGTCGCTGCGTGGTGCTGGTGGACGAATACGACAAGCCCTTATTAGAGGTGTTAGAGAAAGATGAACTGGAAGAACACAACAAAGCTGTATTCAAGGGCTTCTTCGGCACCTTGAAAAGCTATGACAAATACCTGCAGTTCGTCTTCATCACCGGTGTCACCAAGTTCAGCAAGGTCAGCATCTTCAGCGACCTGAACCAGCTCAATGATATCTCCCTATATCAAAAATATGCAGGAATCTGCGGCATCACGGAAGCAGAGCTTGCCAAAGCCTTTGCACCGGAAATCGAGGAACTGGCGCATCAGCTTGGTCTTTCCCGGGACAGCTGCCTGGCAAAACTGAAGAAGATGTATGACGGCTACCATTTTCATCCTCAGGGAGAAGGCATCTACAATCCCTTCAGCCTGCTGAAGGCTTTCGATGAAAGGAATCTGGGCGCATATTGGTTCGCCACCGGCACCCCCACCTTCCTGGTGCGGCGGCTGAAAACCATGCACTTCGATGTGCGGCAGTTCACCCAAAAAACCTTGGAAACCAACGACAGGATTCTCTCCGATTACAGGACAGACAACCCCAATCCCCTGCCGCTTCTGTACCAGACGGGATACCTCACCATTGTGGACTATGACCCCCAGGCACGGCTCTACACCCTGGGCTTCCCCAACGAGGAGGTCAAATACGGCTTTTTGGAAAGCCTCCTGCCCGAGTACACTCCCGAAGCGGGCTCCGGCAACGGCAAGGACATCTTCGCCCTGCGGCGCCGCCTCCTGGCTGGTGACACGGACGGTATGAGGGAAATCCTCACCGCCCTCTTTGCCAGCATTCCTTACACTTCAAACGACGCCCCCTTCGAGCATTATTTCCAGTCGGTGCTATACATGGTCTTCACCCTGCTGGACCAGTTCGTGCAATGCGAGGTACACAGCAGCCGGGGACGGGCCGACTGCATAGTTGAGACTGAGCAGTTTGTCTACATCTTCGAGTTCAAGGTGGACAAACCCGCCCAGGAAGCCCTGCAGCAGATTGAGGACAAAGGCTACGCCGCGCCCTTCGCCGCCGACCCACGGCAGGTATTCAAGATTGGCGTGAGCTTCGACTCCGAAAAGAGAAGCCTGGCCGAATGGCTGGTAAATATTTGATATCGGCACACAAAAAGCCGCCGGGAAGATATCACTCTCTTCCCGGCGACTTTTTGCGCCTCACTTATTCTTCCTCTCCCAGCCAGGCTGCCGCCAGGGCCTCGTCGGCAGATGCGCCTTCCTGCTCGGCTTCGGTATACACCGAGGCATCAAAGGCCACGGGCACTCCCATGGCTTTTTCCAGGGCGGCCCGGGAAAGGTTGTACTGGTAAAGGGCCGTCATGTAGTTTGACCTGGCCTGGGTCAGCTTTTCCTGGGCATTCGTCACGGAAAGAAGGATATCCACGCCCTCCTCGTAACGCACCTGGGCAATGGTATAGCTGTCCTCAGCCTGCTTCACGGCCACAGCTGTCTCCTGGATATTCTGCTCCGCCGCCTTCATATTGAGATAGGCAGTGCGGGTCTCCAGCTGGATGGTCTTGCGGGTCTTGCGTGCCCCGGCTTCGTACTGGTCCACCAGGGAGGCTGCCTGGCGCACATTCTCCGAGGTCACGCCGTTGTCGAAGATATTCCAGTTGACGGAAAGCCCTGCCTGCCAGTTGTTGCTGCGCTCACTGGCAAAGGGGGCGTTGCCGGCAATGCTCTGGGTGCCCACTCCCGTAACCCTGGGACGCCAGCCAGCCTTGGCGGCTTCCTTCCGGGCCTGGGCGGCCTTGATGTCATAGTCGGCAGCAATGCCGTCAGGCCGGTGCTCCAAGGCGTATGCCTCGCAGTCAGGCAGGTCCTTGTCATAGGGTTCGTAGGAAAAGTGATCCAGGGGCTCCACATTCGTGTCCTGGGGCAGGCCCACGATGCTGGCCAGGGTGGACTTGGCCACCTCCACGGCCTTCTCGGCATTCACCAGATTCTGCTTGTAGTTGGCAATGCTGACACTCATGGCGAGCATGTCTGCCTCGGCCACCGCCCCTTCCTCGAACTGGGCCCGGATGAGCTCCAGCTGGGTGTGCCCCATGTCCACGGCATCTTTGGCCACCTGGGCCAGGTTCTCGTAGTGAAGGAGATTGGCATAGGCTTCAGCTGCCTGGTAGCGCACAGTCTGGCGGGTGTTTTCCACCGTCAGGTCCGCCCTATTCAACTGGTATCGCCCCGATTTGATTTGATTTTCCAGCTGGCCCCCGGTGTAGATTGGCACGGAAAGGCTCCAACTGTTGGAAAAGGTGTTGTCATAGGCATAGGAGCCCACGGTCTGATTAGCATAGACAGGCAGCGCACCCAGGACATCGCCTACCTTGACCTGAGCCGGATGAGGGTCCCCATAAAGCGAATGTGCCTTCTTGGCAGACCTATAATCCCGCCCCCCGATGCGCAGGGCCTGGGCGTTCCAGCTGACGGTGGGCCCTTTGCTCCTGCGGGCAGCCTTCCAGGCATGCAGGGCCGCCTCCCGGCCTGCCTCAGCCCCTTCTATGGACTCATCAGTGAGGAGAGCCATTTCGATGCTGTCCGTGAGGGTCAGTCCTATGGCCTCAGCTGCGGCTGTGTGATAAGGAAATGATATTGCACTGCATATTGCTGCGATTATAAATGCGAATTTATTCATAATATGTTCACCTTCCTGAGGTGTAGAGGATTGTATGTATAGAATGCAAACTGCGATGCAGACCCTACCTGCCCCGTGAAACGGGGAAGGGGACCGGCGTAGCCGGTGGAAGGGGCGAGGAGGGCAACTGGCTTAGAATATCATTGTTCAGGATTTATTCCCCCCTTCCACCACCTTCGGTGGTCCCCTGCCAGGGAGCCCACTGGGCTCCCGCGCTAACGCGCCCCCGCAAGCGGGGCAGGTAAAACCTGCTAGTTCATTGCTTATACTAAGAAAAGCTACGTCTAACCTTTCATTGCCACTGACCGATTCCCTCTGCCAGTCACTTGCCGCTTCACAAGGTCTGCAAACAGCCCGCCCTTTGCCACTAATTCGTCGAAGCTCCCCATCTCTGCCACCCTTCCTTCGTCCATGACGATGATGCGGTCGCACTTCCTGATGGTGGACAGCCGGTGGGCCACTACGATGCGGGTGGATTTCAGCTTGTCCAGGCTGCGGGTGACTATGGCCTGGGAGCGGTTGTCCAGAGCGCTGGTGGCTTCATCGAAGATGAGGATAGCGGGCCTGCCCACTAAGGCCCGGGCAATGAGGATTCTCTGCCGCTGGCCCCCGGAGATATTGCTGCTGCCCTCGCTGATGACGGTCTGCATGCCCATGGGCATGGCGGCGATATCCTCGGCAATGCCTGCTGCCTCTGCCGCCGCCCAGGCATCGTCCTGTGTCAGCATCCTGGTGCCCACAATATTGGTGTAGATATCCCCTGTCATCAGCTGCCCATTCTGCAGCACCACTCCCATCTGGGAGCGCACGGAGGGCAGGGCCAGCTCCGAAAGGTCCTGTCCGTCAAAGGTGATGCTGCCCCGCTTGGGGGTCTCGAAGCCCAGGAGCAGCCGCACCAGTGTGCTCTTGCCGCTGCCGGACTTGCCCACGATAGCCACATTTTCCCCGGCGGTGATGGAAAAGCTCACATCCTTCAGCACCTCGTCCCCCTCCGTCTCCACTGCCTCCCCCTTCGGACCAGGGGTCACATGGGTGTAGGCAAAGGAGAGATGGCTGACCTCCACGGAGCCGCTGAGTTTCCCCGCCTCCTGCTTTTCCTCCGTAGTCTCAGGCACCGCCTCCAGAATGGGACGCAGGTTCTCCAGTTGGGGCTGGATGGCAAAATACTGGCTGATAAGCCCCAAGGCCCGCCAATGACTCCGTTGAAGCTGGAGTAGGCGGCATTGAAGGCGATGAACTGGGCATAGCCTATGCCAGTCTGCACCGTTTTTCCATCCGGCCCCACTTCATTCATGCCGTAGACGGCAATCCAGTAGAGGATCATGGTGAGGATGAAGGGCTGGATGCTGGCAATGATGGAAGTATAGTTGTCCTGCCACCGCAGCTTCAGGCTCCAGTTCCAGTGCTCACCGAAGGCCTGGGTCCAGAGGCTGAAAGCCTGTTCCTCCGCCCCCTGTACCCGGAACTTGGCCAGCCCTGCGAAAATCTGCTGCACAGTGCCCGCCGATTTGTTCCCCGCCTCGATGATCTTGCGCTGGAAGAACAGCACCCGCCTGAGCACCAGGGCCACGAAGACGGAGTACACAGCCCAGACGGCAATGGCCGCCGCTGTAAGCTTGAAGCTGTAGTAGCACATGAGGAAGATGCTCCAAAAGGAGAAGATAAAACTGAGGATCGAAGTGGCAAACTCACCTGAAGCAAGATTCTTGGCAATGCCGATGCCCCCCATGCGGCTGGCCAGTTCCCCCACAGTGAAGCGCCGGAAGAACTTGGTGGGCAGGCTCATGAGCCGCCCCCACATGGCAGCCTCCGCCGCCGCTTCGATGCGGGTGGATATGCGCATCACCGCAAAGGAGCGCACGATGGACAGGGCCGCCGTGGTAAAGCTGGTGACCATCAGGGCCTGGGTGACAGTAGCAAGGCCCTGCCTGTCCAGGATGGGAATGATATCCTGGAAGATGGTCTCGGTGATGATGGGGGTTGCCAGAGGAATAAGCCCCGCAAAGAGGCTGCACACCAAAATGGTGCGGTAATCCGCCAGCCAGCACTGGCGGAACATGAACTTGATAAGGTCCCAGAGCTTCAAGGCCCGGGCAGGGAAGCCCGCATAGCATTGGAAAGCATCTTTGGCAATGTATTTGACGGTCTCCCCCGTGACCTCCAGCCCCTCTGGTCTTTCCGCAGAAACCAGGCGGTAATGCTCTGGGTCAACAGGCAGGAGAGCCGCTATTTCCTTATCATTGCTGCCAGGGGGAGTGTAGAAGCCCAGCATGACCCCTGAATCTTTCTGCCACCAGTCCTCAGGCAGGGTCACCAGGCGCATCTGCATATTCCCCTTCTGCATGAGGCGGCGCAACAGAGCCACATCATCAAGCCCTCTGGCGCTTTCCGCCTCAAGGGCAATGGCCTCCGTGGGCATCCTGAGCTTCTCGGCCACCTGCCGCACGGCGAAGGTGGCATCCATAGTGAGCTTGCTGCCGCTTGCTATCTCGCTTTGGCCGGAGAAAAGCTGCTCCTCCCCCAACAGGCTCCTGATGCCGTTTTCCACCAGCACGGCCTTGGCCATTTCCCTTTTGCGGATATGGTAGGCCAGCCGCTTGTCACTGGCGCCGAAGCGCACTCCCAGCAGCATGGAGAGAATTTCCTCATGCGCGCGGAAGGCTTCCATGAGCTCATCATGGCTGCCCGCCTCACCAAACAGTTTTTTCCTGCGCCAGCACTGGAGCACATCGTCCCCTTGTCAGCCAGGAGCCGCAGCCAGTTGATGCGAATCAGGGAGGCAAACCAGCCTTCCATCAGCAGGCGCAGTTCTCCCAGCTCCGGCTGCTGCCAGGGCACGAACTCCAGCTCTGCATCCTCCAGGGCATAAATCTGCATGCGGATTTCCCTGAATTCGTCCAAAGCAGGAAAGACCGCCTCCCCCGGTGCCCTGTCGATAAGGTAGCACTGGTGAAAGGAAATGTCCTCACCTGTCCTGGTGGTGGCATAGATCTCCACCCGCCCGGAGACAACGCGCCAGAAGCCAGTATCATCGGTAAGCAAGAAGCGCTCACCGGCGAATAGTTTCTTCGATTCCATAGACTACTCCATCTGCTCCATCTCTTCATTTTCCCGTTCTTCAATAAGACGGCTATAGGGGCCGTCCTGCTCTATCATCTGGCGGTGGGTGCCGCGCTCCACGATCTTGCCTTGGGACAGCACGATGATCTCATCGCAATCCCTGATGGTGGAGAGACGGTGGGCCACTATCAGGCAGGTGCAGCCGCGGTGGCGGATATTGTCCAGCACCTGTTTTTCCGTGATGGGGTCCAGGGCGGAGGTGGCTTCGTCCAGCACCAGGATGGAGGGATTCACTGCCAGGGCTCTGGCGATTTCCAGCCTTTGGCGCTGCCCCCGGAGAAGTTCACGCCGCCTTCCTGAATATTGGCCTCGTAGCCGCCGTTGAGCTTCAGGATATCCTCGTGTATGCAGGCATCCTTGGCCGCCTCCACGATATCGCTGCGGCGGGCAGTCTTGTCAAACAGGGCTATGTTCTCTGCCACGGTGCCGGAAATCAGGAAGATATCCTGATCCACGGCGGCCAGGGAAGCTGTCACCACCTTGCGGGGAATCTGCCTGCGGGGGCTGCCGTCAAAGAGCACCTGCCCGTCCCATTCCTCATAGAGGCCTGTGACAATCTTGGCCAGAGTCGATTTGCCGCTGCCGGAGGCTCCTACCACGGCACCCATTGTCCCGGGCGGGCGTGAAGGTCAAAATGCTCCAGCAGAGGTGCTTCCAGTGGGCTGTAGCCGAAGCTCACATCCTTCAGTTCCAAATCCCCGGCCAGCCTGTCCAGAGGCATCGCCCTCTGCCCCTCCTTCTCAGGGAAGTTCAGGCTGTCCACCTCATAGCAGCGCACATCGTTGAGCCTCTGCATCTGCATTTCTGTGGTCTGCAGGGTAGAACCCAGCCCACCAGCGCATTCACGGGAGCCTGGAAGCTGCCCATAAGGCTCTGGAAAGCCATGAACATACCTGCGGTCATGGCCCCTTCCATGATGGAGAAGCCGCCGATGGTCATGATGAGGGCACCGTTGACCCCGGCCAAAAGAGTGGGCAGGAGCTTCACGGACATGGACCAGAGAGCTGTTTCCTGGGAGGCCATGAGCACCTTGGTCTGATAGCCTGACCACTTAGTGAAGAAATCCGCCTCGTCACCGCTGGCCTTGATGGTCTCTATCATGCGGAGGCCGTTCATGGCCACGCCGTAGGCCTTGCCAGCATCCTGCTGGATGCGCATATTCAGGTCTGTCAGGTGACGCCGCATAGCGAAGAACAAGGCTATCTCCACAGAGCTGAAGGCCACGCCGATAAGGGTCAGGGTCACGTTGTATTGAAGCAATAACAGCAAATAAAAGACTGCCACAAAGAAATCCAGCACCGCCGTAGCCGCAGGTCCTGACAGCACCCCGGCAATGGACTGGTTGAAGCCCACGCGCCCTGCCACCTCAGCGGCATAGCGCTGGTGGAAGAACTGCATGGGCAGCTTTAAGAGGTGCCAGAAATAGCTGGAGGAATCCGCCAGGGTCAGCTTCCGCTGCCACTGGGTCAGCACTACCGCCCGCAGCCAGGTCATGATGCCTGACAGCACGAAGGACACCGTCATGGCCAGGCAGAAGTTGGTCATCCAGTCCGGATGCTTCTTGGTAAGGATATCGTCCAGGAAGATCTGGCTCATGACCGGCCCGCCAAGCCGGGAATAATGGCGCATAATTCCAGTATGAGTATGAAGGTCATGGCCCAGCGGTCCTGCAGGAGTTTTTTCGCCATGTCCTTGAAGACATTGTAGCGGGCCCCTGCCTTTTGGAAATCCGGCCCCGGCAATATCTGCAGGGCCACCCCGTGTAAGAGGTACGGAATTCCTCCCAGGGCACGGTGCGCCGCCCCATGGCAGGGTCATTGAGATAGGCGCGGCCCTTGTCTATGCCCTCCAGCACCACGAAATGGTTGAATTCCCAATGGATGATCAGGGGAAAGATATCCTCTTCTTCCTCCGACACCTCCAGCAGTTCAGCAGCTGTCCAGCGATATCCGTCTGCCTCGCAGCCCGGTTCCGAGCGGCGCGGATGACGCAACTGGCCTTGGAACCGTCACGGTTCACGCCGCACTCGGCCTGAGCTTCTCCAGGGGCACCCAAAGGCCCAGGTTAGCCAGCACCATGCCCAGAGCCGCCGCCCGCATTCCGTGGCTTCCATCTGCAGCACCGTGGGCACCTTCACCCGCTTCTTGCTGGAGCCGAAGGTGTTTTTCAATTTTTCCAGCCAATCCATGACCTCACCTGCCCCTCAGCCACCTGGCTCAGCTTGTAGAAAACCTTCTCAATGGGAGGCCGACGCTCTATGATGATGGAGCCGGTGACGAAGCTGCCGGCGGTAATTGGCTTGTGCTCCCCCACCTGGGAAGTCCAGAGGTAGCCGGATTTGTCAGAGGGGTCTTTCACCAGGTCAAAACTTACCTCCATCAGGGAGCTCTGCTGGGAGGAGAGAATCCACTGGGCCAGCTGCTCATTGCCCAGGGTCTTCTGCATATTCTGCACAGAGACAGGGTACTGGGACACAGACCGCACGGTGCCCAGGAGGCTGCCCGTCTGGGACACGTCCACCCCATTGGGAGCCAGCTGGATGGTCTGCCCCTTCTCCACCCGCTTCCCTTGGCCACGGGAATGTAGAGCACCCCCTTCAGGTGGCTCCTGCCCCGTCAATGCGCACAGTGGCAACGGGGGTGCCGCTGCTTACCACGCTGCCTTCCTCCACCATGACTTCATCCACGGTACCATTATAGGGGGAGTAGACATACTCCGTGGCTTCCTTCTGGTAGCGGCGGGAATCGAATTCCCGGACCCGGGAAGCGGCATCACGCATAGAAGCGGCCAGCTCCGGACCCAGCTGGGCCATGCGGGTGGCAGCCTCCTCCTGCACCATGCTCACATGGGCAATGAGCTCCCCCTTCTCCACCGTGTCCCCGGGATGCACATACAATTCGTCCAGGGTGCCCCCGGAAAGGGTGGAGATCTTCGCCACCCCGGAGGGGTCCATGATAAGCCCATGCCGTCAGCCTTCACGGTGAAGGAACCGAAGACAGACCAGATCACCACCGCCAGCAGCATCACCGCCACGGCGATAAGCCCCATCCAGCCGATGGGGTGGTGATGGTCATGGTGGTGTCCAGCTTCTCCGGGGAGCGCATCTTGTCCAGAGCTTCCTTGCTGAAGATCTGGTCACCTTTGCGGTCCCAGCGGGCTGCCGCCCCCTCGTTTTTCTTTTCCTCAGCCATCAGCTCTCATCCCCTTCCACATCAGCCTCCACCTTCATGCCATCTTCCAGGCCTTCAAAACTGCCTACCACTACCAGCTCGCCCGGCTCCAGGCCGGAGTAAATCTCAATGTATTTGTTGTCATCGGCCCGGCTGTCACCTTCCGCCGGTGGATGATGCCCTCGCTGTCCACCACAATACACTGCGTCATGGGTCCTTGTCAGCCATGGCCGCCAGCGGCACCGTAAGTGCCTTGTAGGTACTGCCCATGCGCATGGTGATGCCCGTGTAGACCATGGCTTCCAAGAGCCCGTGCGGTTGTCCACCTCCCACTCCGTGCGGCGCATATCCGCCGGCTCCGACAGGGGGGGGCACGATGTCTTTCAGGACAGCCTTGATTTCCGTGCCCTGTCCCTTGTTCCCAGCGCCATAATCCGTATCGTAGACCTTGCCAGCCCAGCTTGCTGTTGGGGAATTTCAGATACCCTGCCTCCCCCCAGCTCCCAGATGGTTGGCCTCAATGTCCTTCATGCTCAGGGAAAAGCGCAGCCAGTCAAAATTGCCACCAAAGCCACAGGAGTGCCTGGCTGCACATAGGACCCTCCCGCTGGTAGATGATCAGCACCTGCCCGTCCACAGGCGAAACCACATTGAGCCAGTCCCTGCTGCACGCAGGCAGCTGGTCGCGCCCGGGCTACTTCCAAGGAGAGTACGAGGAGGCCGAGGCCCAGTACATGCGGCCCAGGGTTCCCTGCGGGAGGCCCAGGCCCAGCGCGACCAGTGCCTGGTGCAGCAGGACTTGGCTCCAATGTGGTTTCGCCTGTGGCGGGCAGGTGCTGATCATCTACCAGCGGGAGGGCTCCTATGTGCAGCCAGGCACTCCTGTGGCTTGGTGGGCAATTTTGACTGGCTGCGCTTTTCCCCTGAGCATGAAGGACATTGAGGGCAACCATCCTGGAGCTGGGGGAGGCAGGGTATCTGAAATTCCCCAACAGCAAGCTGGCTGGCAAGGTCTACGATACGGATTATGGCGCTGGGGAACAAGGGACAGGGCACGGAAATCAAGGCTGTCCTGAAAGACATCGTGCCCCCCCCTGTCGGAGCCGGCGGATATGCGCCGCACGGAGTGGGAGGTGGACAACCGCACGGGGCTCTTTGGAAGCCATGGTCTACACGGGCCATCACCATGCGCATGGGCAGGTACCTACAAGGCACTTACGGTGCCGCTGGCGGCCATGGCTGACAAGGACCATGACGCAGTGTATGTGTGGACAGCGAGGGCATCATCCCACCGGCGGAAGGTGACAGCCGGGGCCGATGACAACAAATACATTGAGATTTACCGCGCCTGGAGCCGGCGAGCTGTAGTGGGTAGGCAAGTTTTGAAGGCTGGAAGATGGCATGAAGGTGGAGGCCTGATGTGGACAGGGGATGAGAGCTGATGGCTGAGGAAAAGAAAAACGAGGGGCGGGCAGCCGCTGGACCGCAAAGGTGACCAGATCTTCAGCAAGGAAGCTCTGGACAAGATGCGCTCCCCGGAGAAGCTGGACACCACCATGACCATCACCACCCCCATCGGCTGGATGGGGCTTATCGCCGTGGCGGTGATGCTGCTGGCGGTGGTGATCTGGTCTGTCTTCGGTTCCTTCACCGTGAAGGCTGACGGCATGGGGCTTATCATGGACCCCTCCGGGGTGGCGAAAGATCTCCACCCTTTCCGGGGGCACCCTGGACGAATTGTATGTGCATCCCGGGACACGGTGGAGAAGGGGAGCTCCATTGCCCATGTGAGCATGGTGCAGGAGGAGGCTTGCCACCCGCATGGCCCAGCTGGGTCCGGAGCTGGCCGCTTCTATGCGTGATGCCGCTTCCCGGGTCCGGGAATTCGATCCCGCCGCTACCAGAAAGGAAGCCAACGGAGTATGTCTACTCCCCCTATAATGGTACCGTGGATGAAGTCATGGTGGAGGAAGGCAGCGTGGTAAGCAGCGCACCCCCGTTGCCACTGTGCGCATTGACGGGGCAGGGAGCCACCTGAAGGGGGTGCTCTACATTCCCGTGCCAAGGGGAAGCGGGTGGAGAAGGGGCGACCATCCAGCTGGCTCCCAAATGGGGTGGACGTGTCCCAGACGGGCAGCCTCCTGGGCACCGTGCGGTCTGTGTCCCAGTACCCTGTCTCTGTGCAGAATATGCAGAAGACCCTGGGCAATGAGCAGCTGCCCAGTGGATTCTCTCCTCCCCAGCAGAGCTCCCTGATGGAGGTAAGTTTTGACCTGGTGAAAGACCCCTCTGACAAATCCGGCTACCTCTGGACTTCCCAGGTGGGGGAGCACAAGCCAATTACCGCCGGCAGCTTCGTCACCGCTCCATCATCATAGAGCGTCGGCCTCCCATTGAGAAGGTTTTCTACAAGCTGAGCCAGTGGCTGAGGGGCAGGTGAGGTCATGGATTGGCTGGAAAATTGAAAAACACCTTCGGCTCCAGCAAGAAGCGGGTGAAGGTGCCCACGGTGCTGCAGATGGAAGCCACGGAATGCGGGGCGGCGGCTCTGGGCATGGTGCTGGCTAACCTGGGCCTTTGGGTGCCCCTGGAGAAGCTCAGGGCCGAGTGCGGCGTGAACCGTGACGGTTCCAAGGCCAGTTGCGTCATCCGCGCCGCTCGGAACCGGGGCTGCGAGGCAGACGGATATCGCTGGACAGCTGCTGAACTGCTGGAGGTGTCGGAGGAAGAAGAGGATATCTTTCCCCTGATCATCCATTGGGAATTCAACCATTTCGTGGTGCTGGAGGGCATAGACAAGGGCCGCGCCTATCTCAATGACCCTGCCATGGGGCGGCGCACCGTGCCCTGGGAGGAATTCCGTACCTCTTACACGGGGGTGGCCCTGCAGATATTGCCGGGGCCGGATTTCCAAAAGGCAGGGGCCCGCTACAATGTCTTCAAGGACATGGCGAAAAAACTCCTGCAGGACCGCTGGGCCATGACCTTCATACTCATACTGGAATTATGCGCCATTATTCCCGGCTTGGCGGGGCCGGTCATGAGCCAGATCTTCCTGGACGATATCCTTACCAAGAAGCATCCGGACTGGATGACCAACTTCTGCCTGGCCATGACGGTGTCCTTCGTGCTGTCAGGCATCATGACCTGGCTGCGGGCGGTAGTGCTGACCCAGTGGCAGCGGAAGCTGACCCTGGCGGATTCCTCCAGCTATTTCTGGCACCTCTTAAAGCTGCCCATGCAGTTCTTCCACCAGCGCTATGCCGCTGAGGTGGCAGGGCGCGTGGGCTTCAACCAGTCCATTGCCGGGGTGCTGTCAGGACCTGCGGCTACGGCGGTGCTGGATTTCTTTGTGGCAGTCTTTTATTTGCTGTTATTGCTTCAATACAACGTGACCCTGACCCTTATCGGCGTGGCCTTCAGCTCTGTGGAGATAGCCTTGTTCTTCGCTATGCGGCGTCACCTGACAGACCTGAATATGCGCATCCAGCAGGATGCTGGCAAGGCTACGGCGTGGCCATGAACGGCCTCCGCATGATAGAGACCATCAAGGCCAGCGGTGACGAGGCGGATTTCTTCACTAAGTGGTCAGGCTATCAGACCAAAGGTGCTCATGGCCTCCCAGGAAACAGCTCTCTGGTCCATGTCCGTGAAGCTCCTGCCCACTCTTTTGGCCGGGTCAACGGTGCCCTCATCATGACCATCGGCGGCTTCTCCATCATGGAAGGGGCCATGACCGCAGGTATGTTCATGGCTTTCCAGAGCCTTATGGGCAGCTTCCAGGCTCCGTGAATGCGCTGGTGGGGCTGGGTTCTACCCTGCAGACCACAGAAATGCAGATGCAGAGGCTCAACGATGTGCGCTGCTATGAGGTGGACAGCCTGAACTTCCCTGAGAAGGAGGGGCAGAGGGCCGATGCCTCTGGACAGGCTGGCCGGGGATTTGGAACTGAAGGATGTGAGCTTCGGCTACAGCCCACTGGAAGCACCTCTGCTGGAGCATTTTGACCTTCACGCCCCGCCGGGACAATGGGTGGCCGTGGTAGGAGCCTCCGGCAGCGGCAAATCGACTCTGGCCAAGATTGTCACAGGCCTCTATGAGGAATGGGACGGGCAGGTGCTCTTTGACGGCAGCCCCGCAGGCAGATTCCCGCAAGGTGGTGACAGCTTCCCTGGCCGCCGTGGATCAGGATATCTTCCTGATTTCCGGCACCGTGGCAGAGAACATAGCCCTGTTTGACAAGACTGCCCGCCGCAGCGATATCGTGGAGGCGGCCAAGGATGCCTGCATACACGAGGATATCCTGAAGCTCAAACGGCGGCTACGAGGCCAATATTCAGGAAGGCGGCGTGAACTTCTCCGGGGGGCAGCGCCAAAGGCTGGAAATCGCCAGAGCCCTGGCAGTGAATCCCTCCATCCTGGTGCTGGACGAAGCCACCTCCCGCCCTGGACCCCATCACGGAAAAACAGGTGCTGGACAATATCCGCCACCGCGGCTGCACCTGCCTGATAGTGGGCCCACCGTCTCTCCACCATCAGGGATTGCGATGAGATCATCGTGCTGTCCCCAAGGCAAGATCGTGGAGCGCGGCACCCACCGCCAGATGATAGAGCAGGACGGCCCCTATAAGCCGTCTTATTGAAGAACGGGAAAATGAAGAGATGGAGCAGATGGAGTAGTCTATGGAATCGAAGAAACTATTCGCCGGTGAGCGCTTCTTGCTTACCGATGATACTGGCTTCTGGCGCGTTGTCTCCGGGCGGGTGGAGAATCTATGCCACCACCAGGACAGGTGAGGACATTTCCTTTCACCAGTTGCTACCTTATCGACAGGGGGGCACCGGGGGAGGCCGGTCTTTCCTGCTTTGGACGAATTCAGGGAAATCCGCATGCAGATTTATGCCCTGGAGGATGCAGAGCTGGAGTTCGTGCCCTGGCAGCAGCCGGAGCTGGGAGAACTGCGCCTGCTGATGGAAGGCTGGTTTGCCTCCCTGATTCGCATCAACTGGCTGCGGCTCCTGGCTGACAAGGGGACGATGTGCTCCAGTGCTGGCGCAGGAAAAAACTGTTTGGTGAGGCGGGCAGCCATGATGAGCTCATGGAAGCCTTCCGCGCGCATGAGGAAATTCTCTCCATGCTGCTGGGAGTGCGCTTCGGCGCCAGTGACAAGCGGCTGGCCTACCATATCCGCAAAAGGGAAATGGCCAAGGCCGTGCTGGTGGAAAACGGCATCAGGAGCCTGTTGGGGGAGGAGCAGCTTTTCTCCGGCCAAAGCGAGATAGCAAGCGGCAGCAAGCTCACTATGGATGCCACCTTCGCCGTGCGGCAGGTGGCCGAGAAGCTCAGGATGCCCACGGAGGCCATTGCCCTTGAGGCGGAAAGCGCCAGAGGGCTTGATGATGTGGCTCTGTTGCGCCGCCTCATGCAGAAGGGGAATATGCAGATGCGCCTGGTGACCCTGCCTGAGGACTGGTGGCAGAAAGATTCAGGGGTCATGCTGGGCTTCTACACTCCCCCTGGCAGCAATGATAAGGAAATAGCGGCTCTCCTGCCTGTTGACCCAGAGCATTACCGCCTGGTTTCTGCGGAAAGACCAGAGGGGCTGGAGGTCACGGGGAGGACCGTCAAATACATTGCCAAAGATGCTTTCCAATGCTATGCGGGCTTCCCTGCCCGGCCTTGAAGCTCTGGGACCTTATCAAGTTCATGTTCCGCCAGTGCTGGCTGGCGGATTACCGC